>DATLQE010000411.1:0-2592 GCA_035535335.1 Lapillicoccus sp.
CCGAGCGGCGAGTCGGCCTGGCTGAACGCCAGCCGGACCCACGGAAACCCGCCGTACGGCAGTCGGTCACGGAGCGCTTCCTGGACCACCCAGGCCAGGGCGACGACCAGCGGCCGGACCCGCGGGACCGGTCCTCGGCTCTGGAGGTATGCGGTTGCCGCGCCGAGGAGCGCCGTGAACAGCGCCTGCGACACGGTGAGGCCCACCCACGGCACGACGCCGACGACGATGCCCGCCCAGCTCAGCGAGTACCCGAAGAAGCCGAGCCCCGTCAGCAGCCCCAGGAGGAACCCGACCCGGGCGCGGGCGCCGCAGGTCGCCAGGGCGAGCAACGCGACGGCCACCGGCGCCAGGATCCACACGTCATGCCCGGGGAACGCGGCGCAGAGCGCGGCTCCGGCGACGAGGGCGAGCGCCAGGCGAGCGACACCCACGAGGGGGTCCGGGACGAACGGCACGCGAATCACCGTATCCGCGGCGGGTCGGAGCCCGATGCAGGGTCGGGCGAGCGTGCTCAGACCGTGACGCATCGTCCGGGGCATCGTCCGGGGCGTCGTCCAGGCTCACGGCAATGCCGTTGGCGGCCGGCAGGGACTGCGACGGCCCGGGTCGCCGTTGGGACCAACATCTCGCCGACCGGCTGTCGGTCGGATGCTGTTGTCTACTAGGCGACGCGGGCCGTCACAGTGTCCACCAGTCAGCGAAGCGGGCCCAGCTGATGACCCATTCGGCGAGCCTGGCATGGTCGGCGGCTGCGCGCGCTAGCCGCCGAGAAACCCCCTTCCGAACCACTCCCCGAGCCTCGCGGCTGACCGTCCAGGTGAACCACCGGGCCATAAGTTACTCGGCGCCAACCTCGTGTCAACCCGCCGTTCACCTGCACAAACGCGCATCCCTGCAGGTCAGCACGACGCCCGCGGCCGACTGCGAATTGCCTTTCGTGTCAGACTTTTTCGGCGATGTCGGCGTGTCGGGCCCCGACACGCCGAGGTCATCGTCGAGCCGTCTCATCTCCCGGAGACCGCGGTCAGCACGTCTTCGGCGATCACGTCGAAGAGCTCCCCCGACCGGGCCGGGTCGCGAAGGTGCCCGTCGGTCACGATGAACTCGTCCACTCCCGCCGCCGCATACCGGCCGAAGGTGTCCCGGAGTCGCTCGACCGAGCCGCCGATCGCGCGCGGGCCGTCCTCGGCCCGCGGTTCCCGCCCCAGGATCACGAGGGCCTGGGTGGACCGCCGCAGCGTCGCCGGATCTCGACCGATCTTCTCGCAGGCCCGGGTCATCACCGCGCTCTTGTGCGCGAACGTTTCGGGCGTCCCCCAGACGTTCCATTCGTCGGCCTGCCGCGCGACGATCCCCGGCATCATCTTCTCGCCGGCTCCTCCGATCATGAGGGGCAGCCGCCCGACGGCCTTCGGCTCCATCCGCGCGCCGCGCAGCTGGTAGTACCGGCCGTCGAAGGTCGCGACCTCCTCGTCGCGCAGGGCCCGGATCACGGCGCAGGCCTCCTCGAACTGGCGGAGCCGCGGACCCGCGGCGGGCAGGTGGATGCCGTATTGCGCGTGCTCGTTCTCCTGCCAACCGGCGCCCACGCCGAGGACGAACCGGCCGTCGCTGATGTGGTCGATGGTGGCCGCCTGGTTGGCCAGGACCGCCGGGTGTCGGTAGAGGTTGCCGGCCACGAGCGAGCCGAGCCGGACGCGCGGCACGGCTGCGGCCAGCGCGGCGAGGACCGAGAACCCCTCGAGGACGTGGCCGCCGCCCTCGTCGGTGTTCTCCATGAAGTGGTCCATGACCCAGACGCCGTGGTAGCCGAGCGACTCCACGTGCTGAGCCAGGTCACGGAGCACCGGCCACGGGTGGACGGCACTCGGCCAGGCGCTCAGCTGCATACCGGCATCCTGCCGCTACCCGCCCCCTCCTCCGCCGAGAGGTCAGTTTCGGCCGCTTAGAGGAGGGTCAAAGCGGCCGAAGTCGGCCTCTCGGCGATATGAGGCGGGATCCGAGGCGGCGCTACGGGACGACGCAGGTGCCGCGGGCGGTCGTCGCGATGACCGGCGGGTCCAGCAGCTCGGCCGCGGACGGCCGGTCCTCGGAGTCGGTGCCCCGGGCGACGACCCGCACCTCGAACTCCATCTCCCGGCTCCGGCGCCCGACGCGGACCAGCCGGCACTCGATCTCGATGACGTCGCCGGCCCGGACCGGCGCGCGGAACTGTACGTCGGCATACGAGGCGAACAGCCCCTCGTCGCCGTCCGCGCGGATGCACATCTCGGTGGCGACGTCGCCGAAGGCCGCCAGGGAGTACGCACCGTCGACGAGGTTGCCGGCGTAGTGGGCGTGGCTGTACGGGACGTACCGCCGGTGGACGACGACCATCCCTTCGCGGGCGGTCATGCCGCCAGCTCGTGGACCAGGTAGGAGGCCACCTCGCCGGGCGTCGTCCCACGGCCGAAGATCCGGTCGACTCCGAGGGACGCCGCCGATCCCTCCTCGAACCGCGGCCCACCGACGACGAGCAGCGGGACCTCGCCGGCCGGGTACGCCTCGCGGAAGGCTGCCGACATCGCCGACGTGTTGTGGAGGTGCGCG
>DATLQE010000412.1:0-3402 GCA_035535335.1 Lapillicoccus sp.
GGCGGCCCGGCGAGGAACGCGCAGTAGCCGATGGAGGCGATGACGCTGACGCGCGGCGCCGCGAGGCGAGGTTCGTCTGCGCCGGCGCTCATCCCCACCGGGAAGCCGAGTGACAGCCCGAAGCCCCAGAGCACCGTTCCTACCAGGGCGATCCAGGTGAGCTGCCCGAACACGAACATCAGCACTCCGACCAGGCTGATGACCGACATCCAGCGGATGACGGCTACCCGGCCGTGACGGTCCAGCCACGCCGGACCGAACCACCGGCCGGCGGTCATCGCAGCGAGGAACGCGGCGAAACCCAGTGTCCCGACCAAGGCGGAGGTCCCGTACCCGTCGATGAGGGCGACGCTCGTCCAGTCGTTGCCGGTGCCCTCTGCGAAGGCGAAGGCGAGGACGAACAGGCCGATGAGCAGCGTCCGGGGTTCTCGCCAGGCGCGCCGGGTGGCCCCGCGGTCGGAGCCTCCTTCGTCCGTGCCAGCGGGAACCGGATCGGCCAGGAACGGGCGGACCGCCAGCGGCACGAGCGCCGCGACGATCACGGCCACGACGGCGAGGTGGACCGTGACGCTGACCCCGAGGGCCACCATCGCGGCCCCGGACAGGGCACCGGCAACCGTGCCCACGCTGAAGCCGGCGTGGAACCGGGGCATGATGGCCCGCTTGATTCGCTGCTCCACCAGCGCGCCCTGGACGTTCATGGCCACGTCCCACGCGCCCTGGGCGAAGCCGAAGACGAAGAGCCCGAGCGCGGCCGCCCACACTCCGAACTGGTATCCCAGCCCCAGCACGACAAGGCCCGCGGCATTGATTCGCGCCATCCACACCACGACCCAGCGCGAACCGAACCGGGCGACCAAGGACCCCGACGCCGGTAGGGCGATGAGGGACCCGGCCGCGATGGCCAGCAGGAGCAGTCCGAGCTGGGACGGGTCCAGCTCCAGTCGGTCGCGAACCTGCGGGATGCGGGAGGCCCAGCTGGAAAAGGCGAAGCCGGTCGCGATGAACGCGGCATACGTGGCACGGGTCGCGGCGACACCGACGATGTCTCGGGTCGGGGCGGTCACCGTCATGTGTACGATCGTACACAATGGATCGCGAGGAAGGAGAATCGGCCGGTGGACGAGCACTTCCCGGGCGACCCGCGGACGAACCGCGAGCGGATGCTGGCCGGCGACCTCTACATCGCCGACGACCCCGACAGCCTCGCCGAGTACCGACGCGCCGTCGACCTGCAGACCCGGTATGCGGCCGCATACGTCGAGGACGTCGAGGCATCCCGCTCGATCCTCGAAGAGCTGCTGGGACACCTCGGACCCGACGCCACCGTGCGCCCGCCCCTCTTCGTCGACTACGGCACCAGGGTGCGGATCGGGGCCCGGACCTTCGTCAACTACGGGCTCACCGCCCTCGACGTCGCACCCATCACGATCGGAGACGACTGCAAGATCGGCCCGCACGTCCAGCTGTTGACGCCCACGCACCCCGTCGAGCCGCAGCCACGCCGGGACAAGCTCGAGGCCGCCCGGCCGATCACCATCGGCGACAACGTCTGGCTCGGCGGCGGAGTCATCGTGCTGCCGGGTGTGACGATCGGGGACAACGCCGTCGTCGGCGCGGGCGCGGTCGTCACCCTCGACCTGCCGGCGAACGTCGTCGCCGTCGGCAACCCGGCCCGGGTCATCCAACGGCTGACGCCATGAGCACCACCCGACGGGTCGACCCGGGCCGGCGCGACCGGATTCTCGCGGCCACTCTCGACGTCGTCGCCGAGCACGGTGTGGCCGGCACCTCGCACCGGCGGGTGGCAGCCGCGGCCGACGTGCCGCTCGGCTCGATGACCTACCACTTCGACGGCATGGAGTCGCTGCTCCACGAGGCGTTCAGCCGCTTCGCGGAGGAAAGCAGTGCCCAGTTCCGCGCGCGACTCGACGCCGCGTCAAGCCGGCAGGAGGCGCGCGCCGCCGTCCTCCAAATCATCGGAGACCTCGACGCCGCGAGCACACGAAGCCTGGTCATCACCCACGAGCTCTACACCCTCGCCGCTCGGGAGCCGGCCTACCGCGACATCACCCACCATTGGATGGCGCGGGACCGGGCCACGTTCGCCCGACACTTCGACGACACGACCAGCCGGCTGCTCAACGCGTTCATCGAGGGCATCGTGCTGCACCGCGCCCTGGAGACCGAGCCGCACGACCCATCAGTGGATATCGCGGGGGTCGACCGGATCCTCGCGGATACCCACCGCCCGGAACGGCGGCGCTGAACCGCGGCGATCAGCGGGACCGGAGCGTCGTCGTCGCGATGCCAGTAGCTCGAGGTCGCCATCAGGATCCCGCCGACGACGGGCGGGGTGTAGACCCGCAAGCTGCGCTGACACACGCCGGCGCGCGCGCTGGGCGGGTGTCGACCACAGCCTCCTCCCCGGGTGCGCGGTTCCCGCGGGTCCGACGGGCGTTCAGCCGAGCTCGCGCAAGCCCGGGAGCTGGGCGGTAACGACCCCACAGCCGCTCACGGCCGCTTCCCCGACATCACCTGGCACCGGCTCGCCGACGTCGTTGACGCCATCAGGACGTAAGTCGCTCAGCTCTGCCGCGTGAGGGACGGCTGGCGCCAATCACCCTGTGGAACGACCCCGAACGCCCCGCCGCACGGCGCGATACTCGAGCAGCCACCGCAGTCACTCGCGTCGGCCGGGACAGGAGGACCTTCCGGTTGAGCCTGTCGTGATTCGTCTCGACCCTAGGAGCGATCCAACCGCGGCGCTGTGCCTTGCTGGCATGTCGCCACGGATCACCTTGACACGCTGATGCCATCTGGCCCAGGCATCGCCTAGAGGGCGGATCGAGTGGGGCCTGCGCCATTGAAGGGGGTGGACAACTCGTCAACCGACTCCGGCGTGGGAAGGCCAGGCCGGAGGTCGTGCACATCGTGGTTGGTGGCACGCTCCAGGAAACGCAGCAGCTCCACAGGAAACGGCATGACCAGCGTGCTGTTCTTCTCCGCCGCCACTTCAGCGACGGTTTGAAGTAGGCGAAGCTGTAGTGCCGCCGGGTCCGCTGACATCGTCGCCGCTGCCTGAGCCAGCTGCTTCGACGCCTGGAACTCGCCGTTCGCCGAGATCACTCGTGCTCGCCGTTCGCGCTCGGCCTCGGCCTGGCGGGACATCGACCGCTTCATGGACTCCGGCAGTGTGACGTCCTTGACCTCCACACGTTCGACTAGGACGCCCCACGGCTGCTCCGAAGGTGCGTCGATAATCTCCGTGAGCTCAGCGCCCAACTTCTCGCGGTTGGACAGCAGGTCGTCGAGCTCGGCTCGGCCGATCACCGCACGCAACGATGTCTGGGCCAGCTGCGAGATCGCGAACTGGTAGTCCTGCACGTTGACCGCTGCCTT
>DATLQE010000413.1:0-3779 GCA_035535335.1 Lapillicoccus sp.
GAAGCGTGCGTCTGCGACCTGACCGACCCGGTCGGGCTGTCCCAGCCCACCGTGTCACACCACCTGAAGATCCTGGCCGACGCCGGCATCCTGACCCGCGAGCAACGCGGACGGTGGGCCTACTACCGACTCGTCCCCGACACCCTCACCACCCTGTCCGAGCTCATCAAGCCCGCCGGAACTCCCGCCGACGCTGGGTGAGCAGCGCCACAAGCGTGCAGCGGCCTCCCGAGCGAGGCCCACGATGCGGATCCTTCGACCCAGGCCAGGCGTCCGTAGGGTCACGGGAAGAGCTCCAACCCCGAGGACTTCTTCGTCGTCGTCGAGGCCGCCTGGAACGGGCCCGACACGCTGTACGAGCAACACCCGAACACTGGATACCTCGAAGAACTCATCCAGCGCCCGGACCAAGACACCAGCGACCTTGACCTGGCCATCGCATTGCTGGACCTGACCGCGACGACCTGCTGCTGTCGGGAACCAACGGTCAGCAACGGATCTCCGACGCCGGTATGCGCATCGCTGTCAGAGCGTTCGAGCGGACCGCCGCCCGGGCCGGCCACGAGCTGA
Source organism: Lapillicoccus sp. (assembly GCA_035535335.1). Classification (GTDB taxonomy): domain Bacteria; phylum Actinomycetota; class Actinomycetes; order Actinomycetales; family Dermatophilaceae; genus Lapillicoccus. The sequence goes on from DATLQE010000413.1 coordinate 571, forward strand.
GCATCCCGTTCCGAGACCACACCTCGTGGAAGACGTACTGGTTGCAACGTGGCGCATCCGGCAGCTGGCAGGCCCGGCGAGAGCTGCTCAGCGAGCTCTTTGACCGGCCCTACGCGCTGCTCGTCGCCGCCCAGGACCGGGCGTTGGAGTCGTCCCTGGCCGAAGGTGTCCCACCGTGGGATCGCTTGGGGTGGCCAGAGATCGACGTCGAGGTCGGTGAGCCACGACGTCACTTCCGCCCTACCCACGACCCCGCAGGACTACCGAGCCGCAGGCAACAACTGCGTCCACCTCACGGAGGCGCTGAGCCGGCGGGTTTACGACCACGCGACCCTTGGTGACCCAGGAGAGGACGAACCACCCGTACCCAAGACGAAACTCCGCCTCGAGCGGTACATCGAGGCCAAGCTGCCCGGGGCCGAGCACACAGAACTGCGCAAGTTCGCCCGCTCCACGATCGAGCCAGCCCAAGCGGTCAAGCACTCCGGGACGCCCACCCGGACCGAGGCCGGGATCCTCGCCGACGCCGTCATCCTTCCGGAACCTACGCGTCCCTCGCCCCAGTGTCCACGTCTCACATCGGTGTGCTCGGCTTGTAGGTTGAGGTGCGGTATCGGACTTGTGAGGATGAGGATGTCGTCATCACCGTCAGCGAGGTCGATCCGGTGCGGGTGCGTGGGGCTGCCGCTCCGTCGACCGCGGCCGCACTGAAGGGTCGAGGCACTACGCCGGTCTCTCTTGGTCGGCCACCAACAGGATCACGTCGTGTACGAGAGCCGCCTGCAGCTGGGTGCGATTCGAGGGAAGATCAGTGGCTGGCTACGGAGCTCTTGCCGACGTCTACGAGTGGCTCATCCCAGACCCGAAGTTGACGCCTGCCGGTTCCGTTGCCGCCTTCGCCGACCTCGTGCAGTCGTTGCCACGCAAAGCGCGCGTCCTCGATTGTTCCTGCGGAACCGGGCAACTCGCGGTAGGCCTAGCCGGGATTGGCCTGGACGTTGTTGCTTCCGACGCGAGCGCCGGGATGGTCCGCCGTACGCAGCAACTGGCTGCGGAGCACGGTGTCCGGCTGCGGACGCTTGAATCACCGTGGAATGAGCTGTTAGACCACCTCGAGCCATTGACGTTCGACCTCGTCCTTTGCGTCGGCAACTCCCTGGCTCATGCCGAGGGCACCTCCGGTCGCCTGAGTGCACTGGCCGCGATGGCGCGGGTGCTCAAGCCGGGCGGAAGGCTCGTCCTCACGTCGCGTACGTGGGAGTTGGTGCGTGGCGGAGGCACCCGGCTTGACGTCCGCGACCGAGTCATCCGCCGCCGCGATCGTGACGGGGTCCTCATCTACCACTGGCAAATCGAGGACCACTGGGACGACGAGCACCACTTGGAGGTTGCCGTCGCGCTCATCGAGTCGGACGGGTCGGTCCGCACCTACTCGGAACGGCTCTCGATGTGGCCGTACCGCTACGAAGCGCTCGTCGCGGAGCTCTGTGCGTCTGGGTTCACGATCGAATCAAGCACCTTCGCAGCCGATACGGAGGGTTACACCGTTGTTGGCCGGCGCGCCTAGGTGCCGTGCCACAACGGCTACAGAGGCGCACCGAGCGAGGGCAAGTGCAGCTATCAACGTCACCATCGGTCAGCCTCCGACTCATTCCGTACGGCACCTTGGCTTGCTCCGGGGAGTGCTCGGGACTGCCTGAGCATTTCGGTGCGTCCACCGGGCCTGCGCAGGCGGTCCTCGTGGCTGATGTCGCCTCGGAGCTCGATTCCATGGGCGGTGATCGACACCGGTACGAGTTTGACCCGCTCGTTGGGTGTGTCGTTCGGCCAGTGGAACACGAGTCGGCTGTCACCCTGGCCGTCGGTGAAGATCATCCCGTGGCCGCCGTTGCAGGCCCATAGGGGCGATTCCTGCTGCACCCAGGGGCCTTGCACCAGCCCACTCATCGACGTGGCCACCCCCATCGCGTACCCCTCCTCGCCGAAGCTGGACCACAGCATGAACAGGGGGCCGAGTCCAGAACGAACGAGGTACGGACCGTCGGTGAACAGTGGGTCCTTGCCGAGGTTCAGCTGTTCTGTTGGTGCGACTCCCTTGGGGAACCACAGCGGCTTGCTGCACGGGGCAGCCGAGGCGGTGAACAACAGCGTGGGCGAACCTGCCGGGGCTCCTAAGTCCGGCGACAGCGGCCGGGCATACATCTCGATGTCGGAGATGCCGGGCTCTCCCCTGGTATGCCTTCAGCGCCGCGGCTATACACCGACCAGGGCGTTCCGTCGTCGTCGAAGAACACCGTTCCGTCCAAGCAGGGGACGTCTCGAGGGTGACCGGGCCATCGCTCCACGGAACGAACGGCCCAGAGGGTTGATCTGAGACGAGGACCTGGATGCCGCGTCGGCCGGCGTTCAGGTCCGAGCTGGCGAACGTGGCGAACATGAAGAAGCGGCCTTGGTGGGCCATGACCTCGGGCGCCCAGAACTGCGTGTCCGCCCAGAATCCGGCCGACGGCCGGAACGCCGGCGTGGGCCCCTCCCACATGACGAGGTCGTGCTTGTGAAGCAGTCGAACCCGGTCGCGGGCCCACCCCACGGGTTGGTGTCCGTTGTCCCAAAGAGCACGAACCTCCCCCGGGGAAGACTCCACGATGAAGTGGTCTCATCCGAATCTCGGTCAACCCCTTGCCCATCGCGTCGCCTCCCTAGGTGTTCCTCGCTGGTGTGGACATGTCAGGCGAATCGGGGCCGTGTCGCTGAGGATGTGGACACGTTGGTGAGACGCGCCACGTCTTGCCGGTCTGATGTGAGGTGCCCAGCCGGGACTCGGGCGGGCACCGTCTCGTCCGAGACAGGATCACAGGTGCTGGGTGCGCAGCCGCAGGGCGTTGGCGATGACGCTGACCGAAGACAGCGCCATCGCGGCGGCGGCGATCATCGGGGACAGCAGCAGCCCGAACGCTGGGTAGAGGACGCCCGCGGCGACCGGGATGCCGGCAACGTTGTACGCGAACGCGAACCACAGGTTCTGCCGGATGTTGCGCATCGTGGCCACCGACAGCGCCCGGGCGCGGACGATCCCGGTCAGGTCCCCGCCAAGCAGGGTGACGGCGGCGCTTTCGATGGCGACGTCGGTGCCGGTGCCCATGGCCAGGCCGACGTCGGCGGCGGCCAGCGCGGGGGCGTCGTTGACGCCGTCGCCGGCCATCGCCACC
>DATLQE010000414.1:0-9469 GCA_035535335.1 Lapillicoccus sp.
CGTTCACCATCTGCTCCTTCTGGCTGGTTTCCGCGTACGCACTCATCGGCGAGATCGACAATGCCCGGCGGCTCTGCGAGAAGCTCTTCTCGATGGCCAGTCCGCTCGGTCTGTACGCCGAGGAGATCGACGCGGCGAGCGGGCGGCACCTCGGCAACTTCCCGCAGGCGTTCACCCACCTCGGTCTCATCAACGCGGTGCTCCACATCATGTCCGCGGAGGAGAAGCAGCGCAGCGAGTGACCCGACCCGCCGGGTCTGCTGTGGCTAGGACTGGATCGCGAAGCCGCCGGTCCAGGGAAGGCGTTCGGCCGCGGCCAGCGTGATCTGGAGGAAGCCCAGCGCCTCGAGCTCGCGCGCCCGATGCAGTGAGCCCGCGTCGAGAGCGCGGAGTCCGCCCGAAGTCACGAGGTTCGTCAGATCCGCCTTGGCGTCGGCGTCGTCCCCGGCAATGAGCACGGTCGTCGTCTCGCCGCCCACGGTGCCGGAGGCGAGGGTTGCGGCGAAGTTCGTGTTGAACGCCTTGAGTACCTTTGCGCCCGGGAGCTGCTCGGCCAGCTCCGCGGCCGCGGAGCTGTCGGGCGGCACGGTGAGGGAATCGAAGGTCTCGACGTTCAGTGGGTTGGTGATGTCGACGACGACCTTGCCGTCGAGTCGGTCGCCCCGCTTCGACACGACGTCCGCGAGAGCGGGATATGGAACCGCCAGAACCACAATGTCACCGGTGACGTCGGCGTCGTCGTGGTGGCCGAGGAGGTCGACGGTGGCGCCGCCTTTGCTGAGGACGCCGGCGATGGCCTGGCCCATGTTCCCGGTTCCGATGACGGTGACGTGCGGCATGACGAGTCTCCTTGCGGTCGGGGATTTCAGTCGCCACGTTAACCGTGGGCGCCCCCGCTGGCGCGTCCGGGTTGTGGCAGGGTCGGTCGCGCCATGGACGATCTCCACATCCTCGCCGCGCGAACGGTGATGGCTTCGTTCGCCGGACCGTCGCTGCCCGACTGGGCTCGCCGACGTCTCGCCGACGGCCTGGGCGGGATCTGCCTCTTCGGTGAGAACGTGACCTCGCGGGACGGAGTCCGCCGCTTGTGCACCGCCATCCACAAGGCTGCGCCGGAGGCGATCGTCTCGCTGGACGAGGAGGGCGGTGACGTCACCCGGCTCTACTACCGCGTCGGCAGCCCGCACGTCGGCCACGCGGCCCTCGGTGCGGTCGACGACCCTGCGCTGACCCGCGCCGTCGCCGAGGACATCGGTGGAGAGCTCCGCCACGTGGGGGTAGATCTCGACCTCGCGCCCGTCGCCGACGTCAACTCCAACCCACTGAACCCCGTCATCGGCGTCCGGAGCTTCGGGGCCGAACCCGATCTCGTCGGCCGCCACGTGGCGGCCTTCGTCGACGGGTTGCAGTCCGTGGGTGTCGGCGCGTGTCTCAAGCACTTCCCGGGGCACGGCGACACGGTCGCCGACTCCCACGTGGCGCTGCCCGTCGCGGAGGCGACGGTCGACGTGCTCCGGCGCCGCGATCTGGCGCCGTTCCGGTCGGGCGTCGCGGCGGGTGCCGTCGCGGTGATGACGACGCACGTCGTCGTCCGTGCCCTCGACCCCGGACGCCCGGCGACCTTCAGCGCCGCTGCGACCGCGCTGCTCCGAGCGGCGGTGGGGGAGGGCGGTCTCGGGTTCGAGGGGCTGCTGGTCAGCGACGCGCTCGACATGCAGGGCGCCAGCGGCGACATCGGGGTTCCGGCCGCCGCCGTCCGGGCCCTGGCCGCGGGTGTGGACCTCCTGTGTCTCGGACCCGCCTTTTCCGACGGTCGGGTCCAGGCGGTGGTCGACGCCGTCGTCACCGCGGTGCGCACGGGAGACCTGCCCGAGGAGCGCCTGAGCGAAGCGGCCGGGCGGGTCAGCGCGGCCTCGCGTCGACTGGAGGGGCTGCGGTCCTCCGCCCGAGACCAGGTTCCTCCCGACCACCGTGAGAGCGTGGCCGCCGCCGGGGCGGCCATCTCCGTCGACGGGGGACTCGGCTCGCTGGACGGTGCGCAGGTGGTCCGTTTCCTGTCCGGCGCCAACGTCGCCGCCGGTCGCGTGCCGTGGGGCCTGCCGCCCGACGGGCGAATCCTCAAAGGAGGCCGTCCTCTGGACCTCCTTGAAGGCGACCCGCTGCCGGACCTCGACCCGGATCGACCGGTCGTGGCCCTGGTGCGAGGCGGACACCGGTACGCCTGGGTCGTCGCCGGGCTCACCACCCTGGCTCGCCGCCGTCCCGACCTCGTCGTCGTCGAGCTCGGCTGGCCGGGACCGGACCGGCTCCCCGGGCGGACCGTCGTCCACACCTACGGCGCGTCCACGGTCTCCGCGCAGGCACTGGACGACCGCCTGGCCGGCCCTCTGCGAGGATGACGCCCCGGTGGTGCCGGCCCGCGGTGGAGAGGTGAGCTGACGTGGAGGTGGTGGTCCTCGAGACCGAGCAGCAGCGGGCCGACCTCGTGGCCGACGCCGTCGTCGCGCTCGTCCGAGCCACACCGACGGCCGTCCTCGGCCTCGCGACCGGGTCCAGCCCCTCACCGGTGTATGCGGAGCTGGTGCGCCGCTACGAGGCCGGTGAGGTGTCGTTCGGCGTGACGTCCGCGTTCACCCTCGACGAGTACCTCGGCCTGCCGCCCGGTCACCCCGAGGGGTACCGCCAGGTCATCGAGCGCGAGTTCGCCTCGTTGGTGGACCTTTCCGCCGATCACCTGCATACACCGGACGGCCAGACCCATGACGTGCCCGCCGCCTGCGCCGCATACGAACGGGCGATCGTCGACGCCGGCGGAGTGGACCTGCAGCTGCTGGGAATCGGTAGCGACGGGCATCTCGCCTTCAACGAGCCCGGCTCCTCGCTCGCGTCGCGGACCCGGGTCAAGACCCTCACGCCGCGGACCCGAGCCGACAACGCGCGGTTCTTCGGCTCAGCCGACGACGTGCCCCACCACGTCCTCACCCAGGGACTCGGCACCATCCTCGACGCGCGGCACCTGGTCATGCTTGCCACGGGGACCGGAAAGGCCGAGGCGGTGCACGCCGCGGTGGAGGGACCGGTCAGTGCTCGATGCCCCGCGTCGGCGCTGCAGCTGCACCCGCACGTCACCGTGGTGCTCGATCCGGCCGCCGCGGCCCGGCTCGAGCTGCGCGAGTACTACGCCCAGGTGTGGGCCGACAAGCCGGAGTGGCAAGGCATCTGAGCCGACACGAGTCTGGGAAATCTCTGGCGGCTACGCGAACGCGCTCCCGTACGCCACCCCGGGTGCGCTGTTCGACGTGTCGTCGGGAAGCAACGGCACCTGCCCCACCACGAAGCGGTGGCACGCCAGGACCGGATGGGACGGCCCGACGGGTCTCAGGACGCCCAACCGCGTGGGTGCCTTCTGAGCGGCAACTGACGCGCTCGGGCGCCGATCCGGCGTCGGCGGGGCCGCAGACCGGGGAGCGGCCCGCCGACGTGACGGGTCGTGGTGACCAAGCGCACCATGAACTGGTTTGGGCCCGCAACCGTTCCTCTCATACCATCGAGGACGCGGGTCGAGGGCGACGCCTGAGGCCCGACGGCATACCGCTCCGGCCTTCGCAGGTGTCCCCACCCGCCGGTCCCGAGTCCAGCCAGTACCAGAGAGTGTGCCGTGTCCCCCCTTGCCCGGACGACCATCCCGGTCGCGCCGTCCCCTCGCCGCGAGATCGCCCGCATCGCCGTTCCGGTGAGTGCGGAGTTCGTCCTCACCCTCCTCCTCAACGTCGTCAACCAGGTCGTGGTCGGCACGCTCGGCGCCACGGCCATCGCCGCGGTCGGGTTCGCCAACAGCCTGACGATGATCCTGGTGCTCACCCTGGGCGCGATCGGCGCGTCGGTGAGCATCATCGTCGCGCGCGCCTACGGCGGCGGCGACCAGACCCGGCTCAACCAGACGGTCTCCGCCGCGCTGTTCCTCGCCGGCGGCGCGAGTGTCGCAGCGGCGGTCCCGATCCTGCTCTGGGGCCAGCCCCTCATGCGACTGGTCGGCGCCTCCGAGACCGTCGCCGCTGCCGGCGGCGGATATCTCAGCCTCGCCGGGCTCGCCGTCATCCCCACGGTGATCGGCGCGCTCTTCAGCGGCGTCCTCCGCTCGACCGGCCGTCCGCGCAGCCCGATGGTCGCGACGATGGCGACGGTCGGCCTGAACGCCACGCTCGCGTACCTGCTCGTCACCGGCACCGGCCCCTTCCCCGAGCTCGGCGTCCCCGGCGCCGGCCTCGCGACCCTCGTCACCGCAACGCTCAAGGCCACCATCCTCGCCGTGCAGGTGTTCGGTCTCCACCGGATCGTCCGGTGGCAGCCACCGACGGGGTATGCGTCGTGGTGGCGGGTCTGCCGGTCGCTGGTCGTGCTGGCACTGCCGCTCGGCGTCACCGAGCTGTTCTGGACGTCGGGCACGTTCCTCTACAACGTCGTCTTCCAGCAGATCGGCGACGACGCCCTCGCTGCCGCTCAGATCGTCAACATGCTGGAGGCACTGTTCCTCGTCGGGAGCATCGGCCTGATGTCCGCGACGACGGCGCTCGTCGGCCGCGAGGTCGGTCGCGGCGACGGCCGCGGCGCCGCGGCCTGGGTGCGCCGCATCAAGAAGGCCGGCACGGTGACCGGAGTCGGGTTCGGCGTCCTCTACGGCGCCACCGCGCTGCTCGTGCCGTTCCTCTTCTCGGACGCGACGGACGAGGTTCGCGCCATGGCGTCCGTGGGCATCCTCCTGTATGCGGTCGCGCAGGTCGTCAAGGTCCGCAACATGATCCTCGGGGCCGGGGTGCTGCCGAGCGCCGGTGACGTGCGCGGCGTGATCATGGGCGACGTCGCGGGCGCGTTCGCCGTCGGCCTGCCGCTAGCCGTCGTTCTTGGCCTGCACACGCCGCTGGCGGTGCTGGGCGTCTTCGCGGCCCGGGTCGTCGAGGAGCTGGCCAAGGTGGTCATCTTCTCGCGGCGCACGAGGCAGGTCCGCTGGGAGGCGTTGGCGCGACCGACGCGCACGGCTCAGGCCGGGTCGCCGCGGCCGGCCGGTGAGGTCGACGAGCTGATCGAACTCGCCTAGCTGAGTCCGGTCGGGGACGAGGCGTGCGGATCCCCGTGGTTGGCTGGCGTCGTGGACCCGAACGTGCCGGTCGTGGGGGTGCTCCTGGCCGCCGGCGAAGGCCGGCGAATGGGCCGCCCGAAGGCGCTCGTGCGCGACCCGGACGGGACATCCTGGCTGCTCAGGGCCGTGGGCACGCTCTCCGAGGGAGGCTGCTCACCGGTCGTCGTCGTCCTCGGCGCCCACGCCGACCAGGCCGTGCCCCTCCTCGCCGACCATGACGCGTCCGGATCTCCGGTGCGCTGGGTGGAGGCCGGCGACTGGGCACAAGGGATGGGTGCCTCGCTCCGCCGTGGGCTACAGGCCGCATACGACACCGACGCCCGCGCCGCGGTCGTCACGCTCGTCGACCTGCCCGACGTGGGGGCCGACGTCGTCACGCGCGTACTCGCGGCGGTCGGTGACGACCCGCGCAGCCTCGGCCGGGCCGCATACCGGGGAACCCCCGGCCATCCCGTCGTCCTCGGTCGCGAGCACTGGTCCGGGGTGACCGCGGACGCGGCTGGTGACCGCGGCGCCCGCGACTACCTCGCGGCCCACGAGGTGCTCCTCGTCGAGTGCGGCGACCTGGCGGGCGGGCTCGACGTGGACGCACCACCCGATGGTGTGCAGGACGGCTGGAAGGGGTGATGATCGGCGAGTGAGGCGCTATGTGACATCTGCCGCCGACCGGCCGGGGGTGGTGGACCATGCGTGAGGTCCTGCCCGACCTGCTGCGCTGGTGGCGCCAGGGTGAGGCCGTCGGCGTCGGCACTGTCGTCGCCACCTGGAAGTCCGCGCCCCGCCAACCCGGAGCGTCCATGCTCGTCGGGCCCGAGGGCGAGGCCGTCGGCTCGGTCTCGGGCGGCTGCGTCGAGGGCGCGGTCTACGAGCTGGCCCAGCAGGTCGTGGACACCGGCACCCCCGCCCTGCAGCGCTACGGCGTCAGCGACGAAGACGCCCACGCCGTCGGCCTCACGTGCGGCGGCATCCTCGACGTCTGGGTCGAATCCGTCTCACCGGAGACGTTCCCTGGGCTCGGTGACGTCGCCGCCGACATCGAGGCCGGCCGTCCGGTCGCCGTGGCGACCGTCGTGGAACACCCGGAGGCGACCCGGCTCGGGCGTCGGCTTCTCGTGCGGACCGACGACGACCCGGTCCCGCGCTCAGGTTCCCTTGGCAGTCTGCGGCTCGACGACGCCGTGACCGACGACGCGCGCGGGCTCCTCGCCTCCGGGCACAGCGAGACGCTGACCTACGGCCCGGACGGAGAGCGTCGAGGCGAGGGGATGCGGGTCTTCGTCGACGTCCACGCGCCCGCCCCGCGGATGCTGGTCTTCGGGGCGATCGACTTCGCCGCCGCGTGCGCCCGGATCGGCAAGTTCCTGGGCTACACGGTGACGGTATGCGACGCCCGTCCGGTCTTCGCCACCACCAGCCGGTTCCCCGACGCCGACGAGGTCGTCGTGGACTGGCCGCACCGCTACCTCTCGGCCGAGGCGCAGGCCGGCCGCGTCGACGGTCGCACGGTGCTGTGCGTGCTCACCCACGACCCGAAGTTCGACGTCCCACTTCTGGAGGTGGCGCTACGGCTGCCCGAGGTGGGCTACATCGGCGCGATGGGCTCCCACCGCACCCACGACGACCGCCTCGAGCGGCTGCGCGAGGCTGGTCTCACCGAGCCGGAGCTGACCCGCCTGGCCAGCCCCATCGGCCTCGACCTCGGCGCCCGCACCCCCGAGGAGACCGCGGTCAGCATCGCCGCGGAGATCATCGCGTTCCGCTGGGGCGGGCAGGGCTCCCGGCTCACCGACGTCCGAGGACCGATCCACCACCCGGCCCGTCACCACTCATTGTCGGACGCTGAGGGCTCGGCGCCGGGTGCGGCGAGACCTGTGCAGGACGGCCGCCGAGCCAGCAGCGTGCAGTCCATCCCCGTGCTCAGCGAGAATCGCAACCCGACCTAGTGGAGGTGCCGAGTGAACGACGACCCCAGCAACGAGACGGAAGCGCCGGCGGCCGGTTCGGCCAACGGGTCCGGTCCGGCCTCCGTGCAGGCGGCGGTCGGTTCGGAGGCGGCCGCTCCGGAGGAACCCCTCGCCGCGTCGCCCCCACCCCGCTCGAACGTGGACAAGCCGGCCTTCGTCCGCGCCAGCGCGGGCGGTGACGCCGACGAGATCGATCTCGGCGCCACCGTGTTCCCTGTCCTGGCGAAGTCCTCCGCGCCGTATCTCGCGGCCGCCGCGGTGGGCTTCCTGCTAGGCGTGCTCGTGGGCCGCCGGCGCCCATAGCGCGACGGGGTTCTGTCACGCGGCCATGAGGTGGCGGGCAAGGGCCTGCGCGATGGGCTGCTTCGTCTGGCCGGAGAAGTACGTGTACGCGGGTGAGGGGTTCACCTCGAAGCAGTAGACCTCGCCGTCCGGCGTGATCTTCAGGTCGATACCGGCGAACTCGAGCCCGAGGTCGGCGGTCAACGCGACGCACCGTTCGGCGACCTCATCGTCGAGTTCGTACGCCTGGAGGTGGGCCGGCTCGTCGACCTGCGCCGTCGCATACCGGTAGTCCGTGGCCGTGGTCGTGATGGCCGTCGCGAAGACGTTCCTGCCGACGACGTGGACGCGCACGTCGGTTCCAGGGACCCACATCTGGAACTGCACCGGGCAGGCTCGCACGGCGCCGAGCCGTTCCACGTCCGCGGGCACCATGGTCTGGACGATCGACCGGGCACCGCTCGCGGACTTGTAGACGACCCGCGGACGCGTCTCGTAGAACTCACGCGCCTGCTCCGGGTCGTTGGTCACCAGGGTCTCGGGGGTCAGCAGGCCGTGCCGGGAGATGAGCTGGGCCTGGTACGGCTTCGACCCGTTTGACGCCATCGCCGATGTCCGGTTGACCACACGAGTCGGGGTGACGTCCAACCAGGTCGTCAGGTGGTCCGAGAGCGACGTCCAGCGGTCTCGTTCCGGATCGTCGCCATCGAGCCGTTGGTACTCGGGGATGTGGCGATGGTCCATGAGTCGCGCGTAGACGGCGCCGATCTCGCGTAGGACGACGTGACGACGCCCTGACTGCAGCACCCCGTCGACCCGGCCAGCACGGTCGACCGCGAACGCCATGTCGATGTCGGTCGCGTGGCGTTGGCTGAGGACGAGGACGTCGGCCCGCAGGTCGTGCAGAGCGTCGAGCGCCTCCTGTAGCGGCGGCTCCGACGGTATGCCCGCGACGAGGATCACGCCGGCACGCGTTCCCGAGACAGGAGAGTCGCGTGCAGGGCATCCGCGAGGAGCGCGCCGAAGGGCCGCAGGTCGGGCCACGGGGTGGCTCGCTTGAACGCCCACGTCGAGCCCTCCACGGCGAAGTCCAGGCCGAGCAGCCCACCGCCGTGCCGCTCGGCCAGGCGTTGGCACCCGACCACCACGTCGGTCGGGATGTCGACGCCGGACGGCGCGACGACCGCGGCGCCGACAACGAGAACCGTCTGCTGCCCACTGATCTCGTCGAAGCCGCCCGAGCGGTAGCCGACGCTGATCATGCCGGACCGGCCGGCCGCCACCAGCCACTCTGCAGGCCGCCACCAGGCGCCGCTGAGGCCGCGCGGGTCGGCGCGTCCCACGACGACTCCGGGCAGTGCGAAGAGCAGGCTGGTCAGAACGGCGTGCAGCTCCGAGAGGACGTAGTCGCGATCCTTCTCATCGGTGGCCGCCAGGTGGGCGCAGGGGAGCCGCACGACCCGGTTGAGGGTGCCGCGCAGGCCCGGTCCGAGAATGCTGCCGTCGGCGAGTCGCACCGCAACCGTCGAGCCGTCAGCGGACAGGCGGTGGGTGAGGCTGGCGCTGTAGACGAGCTCCTCGGTCGTGATCACCCGGACCGGAAGCCCGCGGCGGGTGAGCTCGTGCGCCGCCCACACCGCCGCGGCGTCCTCGGGGCCGCAGAGCACCGCATACTCGACCGGGCGGCCCGCCGCGCTGTCCCCGGTCGGGAGGCTGGACGGGTCAGCCTTCGGCAAGGTTCTCCTTGCTGGCTTTGCCATCGGCGACGTCCTTGCCCTGCTTGGCCGAGTCCGCCTGTCCGTAGACGTCGGCCTCGCGGGCCAGCGCGCCGGCACCCAGGTCGGGCCGCAAGTCCGCGCCGATGAAGTGCGTCAGTGCAGCGACGGTCTGCTCGAGAGCGGAGAGCCGGGCGTCCATCGAGCTACTGGTCGCCGGCACGGGGTCGATCACCACGCCGCCACCGCCGCCTTCGACCACGAAGTTCTTGCCGCCGCCGTCGACGAGGACGTTCTTGCCCTCGATGACCTCGATCTTCTCCTTGCGCTCCTTGACCTCGGCCTTCTCGTTCTTGAACTCCTTGCCCTCG
>DATLQE010000415.1:0-2964 GCA_035535335.1 Lapillicoccus sp.
TCGCTCTCGGCGACGGCGATCTTCCTCTTCGTCATCCACTGGAACGACCTGCTCTACCCGCTGCTGTTCATCCAGGACGCGGCGAAGCGCACCATTCCCGTGGCGCTGCTGTCCTTCCAGGGCGAGTTCCTCACCGACTACCCGCTGCTGTTCACCGGCGTCGTCGTGGCCTCCGCGCCCATCGTCATCGCCTACGTCTTCCTGCAGCGCTACTTCGTCGCCGGCATCACCGCCGGCGCCGTGAAGGGCTGACCGTGGCCGACACCGCTGTCCTGTTTCGACGCGTCCAGAGCGTCCGCCCCGACGCGTCGGGCGTCACGCTCGACGTCAACGCGCTCCCGGGCGTCCAGCTGGGCATCATGCCCGGCTGGCTCACCGGTGAACCGTTGGAGGCGCAGGGCGTCGAGACGCAAATGCCGAACCTCCCCGACATCGCGCTCCCACCGATCGACGTGACCCCGTATGCGTTGCGGGTCACCGCCCCGCAGCCCGCCTGCCTGCGGCTGGTCCTGGCTCCCGCGGGTCACTCCGCCCTCGAGGACGACGGCACCGGCCTGGGCATCGTCGTCGACGCGACACCGAACCCGGCGGCCATCGAGGTGGCCGAGCACGACGATCGCGTCGTCCTCCAGTTGGGAGGGCTACGTCTGACGGTGGGGCGAGCGCCGTTCACCCTGACCCTGACCGACTCCGAGACCGGTGCCACTGTGCTGCGGACCGCCGATCGGCTGCGCCAGGTCGCCGGGCTGCTGACGGCGCCGTCCGTGGTCGTCGACGACGGCGCAACGACGCTCAACCTGGAGCTGGGCGCCGACGAGGACATCCTCGGCTTCGGCGAGCAGTTCAGCCGGCTGGTCAAGAACGGCCAGCAGCTGCGGCTGCGAAGCGAGGACGCCTGCGGAACCGGCACGGGCATGGCCTACAAGCCCGTCCCCGTGTGGCACTCGTCGAGGGGCTACACCGGCTTCGTCAACACCGGCGCCGTCCTCACCGCGGACGTGGGCCACTCCCGCCCGTCGGTCCTCTCGATCGGCGTGGACGACCCGGTCATCGACCTCTACGTGGTCGCCGGCGCCGATCCGGCGACCCGCCTCACCGCATACACCGCCCTCACCGGACGGCCGGACGTGCCGCAGCCGTGGGCGTTCGGCTACTGGATGGGGCGCTGCCGCTACCACACCAGCGAGGAGATGCTCGAGGTCGGCCGCACGATGCGCGAGCATGAAATCCCCCTCGACGTGCTGCACCTCGACCCCGACTGGCTGGTCGTCGACCGGCTGAACACCGACTTCATCTGGAACACCAGCCGGTTCGGCGACCGCAAGCAGTTCGTGTCCGACCTCGCCGACCTCGGCATCCGGCTCTCGGTGTGGGAGCTGCCCTACCTCGACCCGGCGTCACCGATCTTCGAGCACGCCGAACGCGAGGGGTACCTGGTCAAGCGGACCGACGGCAGTCTGGCGTCGATCGTGAAGACGCCGACCCCCGACGGCCGGATGCGGGCGCTCATCGACTTCACGAACCCGGACGCCCGGCGGTGGTGGCAGGAGATGCACCACGAGTTCCTCGACGACGGCGTCGCGGTGTTCAAGACCGACTTCGGCGAAGCGCTGCCCGACGACGCCGCTCTCTTCGACGGCACGCCTCCGCACCAGGCGCACAATCTGTACCCGTTGCGCTACAACGGTTCCGTCTCGGACGCGATCCGGGAGTTTACCGACCGTCCACCCCTCGTGTGGGGCCGCAGCGGGTGGGCCGGCTCGCAGCGGTACCCCGGCCAGTGGGGTGGCGACGCCGAGTCGACCGTGGCCGGCATGCAGGCGACCGTGCGCGGCGGCCTCTCCTACGCGATGAGTGCGCCCGGCTTCTGGAGCCACGACATCGGCGGGTTCTTCGGACCGGAGCTGACCCCGGCGCTTTACGTGCGGTGGACGCAGTTGGGCGCACTGTCGCCGCTGATGCGGGCGCACGGGCTGCGCCCGCGCGAGCCCTGGGCCTTCGGCGACGACGCCCTACGGATCTGTCGTGACTGGGTCCGACGGCGCTACTCGCTCCTGCCCTACCTCTGGCAGGTGGCCAACGAGTCAGCCGCCAACGGCTGGCCGGTCATGCGGCCGCTCGGGTTCCACTACCCCGACGACCGCGTCGCGCGCACCATCGACGACAGCTTCCTGCTGGGCCGGGACCTGCTGGTCGTGCCGGTGTTCGACGAATCCGCCGACCCCGTGCGCCGGACGTTCTATGTGCCCGAAGGCCGGTGGTTCGACCTCGAGGACGGCACCGCATACGCCGGTCCGGGGTTCCACACCGTCGAGGTCACACTGGACCAGATGCCCCTGCTGGTCCGGGACGGAGCCGTCATCCCGCGGGTCGACGTCGACGCCACGGTCCGGAACGTCGCCGACCTGCTCGATCGGCCGTGGCGTCTCCACGCCTATGGCGACGCGGACGAGCGGGAGCTCGTCGGGTTCGACGGCCGGGGGACCCGGGCCGCCGAGGTGGTCCGCCATGGCGGCTGACCACGACCGTTGGGCCGACCTCCCGGAGAAGGTCACGGCGCTCGCTGACGTCGGATCGGACCACGGGCTCGACACGGTCGTCCTCCGTGACCCGGCCAACCTCACGTGGCTCCTCGGATGCCGCGTCAACGTCCCGCAGACGTTGGACACGGCCTGCCTCGACGCCGTCGTGGACGTCGCATCACGACGCGTCACCATCGTCACCAATGCCATCGAGTTCCCGCGCCTGCGCGACACCGAGCTCGCCGACCTGGACGCCGACTGGGTCGTCGTCCCGTGGTGGGAGGCCCGCGACCCGCAGCTCCCCACCGGCGAGCGCGTCGGGAGCGACCGATCCCTGCCCGGGACCAGCAGCGTCGCCGCCGAGCTGGCCGGGCTGCGCCGCCATCTGACCGAGCGACAGCGGCGACTGCTGCGCGAGGTGTGCGTCGACGCCGCCGCCGCG
>DATLQE010000416.1:0-5523 GCA_035535335.1 Lapillicoccus sp.
GGGAACCCGACTTCCGCACCCCACTAAGTTCTCCGCTCCGCTCCGATACTTCGCGGGGACCCCGACTTCCGCACCCCACGAAGTTCTCCGCTCCGCTCCGATACTTCGCGGGAACCCCGACTTTCCCAGCAGGCTCTAGGCCAGATCGGCAAAGGCTTTCGGCGTGCGCGTCACGGCGTACGTCGCGAAGTAGAGCTTCTCCAGCGACCCGTCGGCGCCGCGGACCAGCTCGAGCCGCTCGCCCCGCTCCCGGCCGGCGACAGCGCGGAACGCCGACGCGTCTTCCCTGGCGAACCGCGTGTCGTCCAGCGGCGTGCCCGCCGCCACCCGCATCCACAGCTCACCCTCGCGGACCTCGAGGACGAGCTCCTCGCCCTCGCTCCACCAGGAGCCGAGCAGCTCGTCGAGGTCGGGTTGCGGTCGTTCGGGCACCCACGCGGGCCGCTCCCGCGGGAGTGCGTCGAGGGCCGTGTCGAGCAGCCGGGTCGCCAGCGGGCCGGCCTCGGCACCGGCGGTCTTCGTCGCGACGACGAACACGCCGACGCCGTCCGTTCGGCTCACCCGCAGGGCGGAGAGGAATCCCGGCATCGCCCCTCGGTGGCCGACGTAGACCCGGTCACCGCTGCGCACCAGCTCGTAGCCGAGCCCGTAGCCGGCCTTCCAGCTCTCCACGTCGATCAGGACCAACGGACGGCACATCTCGTCCAAGGTCTCGGGCCGCAGCACGGCGGGGTCGGGCTGGGCCAGGAAGGCGGCGTACCGAGCCATGTCGGCCACGGACGACCACAGGCCGCCGAGCGGCGCGGTGGCCCGCAGCTCCAGCTGGACCTCTCGAGTGGCCGTGCCGGCGAAGGGATGCACCTGGTACCCGTATGCGTGATCGTCGCGTGGCGTGAGCCCGGTGCGGGTCATGCCGAGCGGCGTCAGGATCCGCTCGCGGAGGGCCTCCTCCCACGGCCGGCCGGCGAGCCGCTCGACGACCTGCCCGAGGAGGGCGAAGGCCAGGTTCGAGTAGTGGAACGCCAAGTGGGGCGGCAGGACCTGTTCGGCGTCCTCGAGCTCGGCGACGAGGCGCGCGACGTCGGGGGCGTCGAGGGTCTCCCAGATCCGCCCGACCAGTTCGCGCTGGAGCCCTGACGTGTGGCTCAGCAGCCGGCGGATGGTCAGGCTCGCGTGCCGCGACTCCGGCAGCCATCTCCCGAGCGGGTCCTCCAGGTCGAGACGGCCCTGGTCGCGCTCCTGCATGACCAGCAGCGCGGTGAACGTCTTGGTGATCGACCCGACCATCACCTGCGTCTGGTCGGTCGCCGGTGCGGGCGGGTCGATCCGCGCGGAGCCGACGTGACTCGACCACGCGAGCTCGCCGTCCCGGGTGACGCCCGCAGAGACGCCGGGAGCGCGCCAGCGGCGCTGAGCATCAACGACGTCGGCCGAGAGGGTGGCGGCGAGGGTCTCCGGAAGGGGCATGTAGCCGGAGGCTAGTCCGGGCGCACCGGACGCTCGCGTCCGGAGGTCAGAACGACCGGCCTCGCCAGCGCAGGGCGCCGTCCGCGGCATGCGGGATCGGCCGGCACGCGAACTGTCCCCGTCGAGGTCGGGCACCGTCGACCGCGAGCGGCGTGTCCGACGCATACGCCTGCCGTCGGCGACCACCGGCCCGGCGCTTCGTCCACCCGGTCGACCCATGGGCCTGGAGGCAGCACCGGATCATGCGACGACCTCCTCGCCCTGGGGCGCGTCCTGGCCCGCCAGCGCCGGTCCGTGGCCCTGGCCGGCCGACTCGCGACCCGGGACGAAGAACGCCAGCACGAGCACGCCGACGCCGGTGAAGGCTGCGAACACCATGCCGAGCTGGATCCCCCCGCTCAGCGCCGAGACCGGGTCGGCGCCGGACGCGGCCAGGGTGGCCGAGCGCACCGACAGGACGGTCACGACGACGGCGGTGCCGATGGCCGCGGCCACCTGCTGCAGCGTGCCGAGGACGGCGCTCCCGTGCGAGTAGAGGTTCGGCGGCAGAGCGCCGAGACCGGTCGTGAAAACCGGCGTGAAGATCATCGCCAGCGCGACGCTCATCAGCACGTGCAGCGTGAGCAGCCACCAGGCCGGCGTCGCGGTGCCGATCGTCGCCAACCCGGCGAGCACGCCGAGCAGCAGGGCCGCGCCGGGCACGACCAGGACGCGGGCTCCGTACTGGTCGAACAGCGCACCCACCCGCGGACCGAGCAGCCCCATGACCAGACCGCCGGGCATGAGCAGCAGACCGGTGGTGAGCGGGCTCAGCCCGGACACGCTCTGGAGGAACAGCGGCAGGGTGATCATGACGCCCATCAGCGCCATGAACGCCAGGCACATCAGCGCCAGCGACACCGCGAAGGGCCGGACGTTGAGGGTACGCAGGTCGAGCAGCGGCGTGTCGGTCCGCTGCAGCCGCAGCTGACGCCACACGAACACCGCCACGAGCACCGCGCCCACGACCAGCGTCGGAATGGCCGGCAGCCCGCCAGCCACCTCGGCGTCGACGCCGATCTGGCTCAGGCCGTAGACGAAGGTGCCGAAGCCCAGCGCGGCCAGGACGACACTGGGCCAGTCGATGGCGCCGTCCTGAGGCTCGCCGACGTTGGTCAGCTTGCGCAGGCCGACGAGGAGCATGCCGACGGCGATCGGCACGACGACGGCGAAGATCCAACGCCACGAGCCGAGCTGGAGCAGGACACCCGAGACGGCAGGACCGAGGGCCGGCGCAACGGCCATCGACAGCGTGACGTTGCCCATGACCTTGCCGCGCTGGTGCGGCTGGACGATCGTCATCAGCGTGGTCATGAGCAGCGGCATCATCACCGCGGTGCCACTGGCCTGGACGATCCGGGCGGCGAGCAGGACGGGGAAGCTCCAGGCGGCGGTCGCGAGGACGGTCCCGGTGATGAAGAGCCCGAGGGCCAGGGCAAAGGCGCGACGGGTCGTGACCCGCTGCAGGAACCACCCGGTCATCGGGATCACCACGGCCAGCGTCAGCATGAACGCGGTCGACAGCCACTGTGCGCTGCGCGCGGTGACGTCGAGGTCGTGCATGAGGCGCGGGATCGCGTTGACCATGATCGTCTCGTTGAGGATGACGACGAAGGTCGCGCCGACGAGTACCCGCAGGATGCCGGTGGAGTCCGGATGGCCCGCGGGCGCGGAGCCGGGTTCCGGCGCCGTCGCTCGCTGGTCGGGAGAGGGGGTCACGTCAGGTCCTTCGATCGTCAGGCTGGGGCTCATACGGGTGAGACCCCGTCGTCTCAGAGAAGTCATCGGGCGGCGTCGCCGCCGCGTCATCGCCACGAGGCTATGCGGGAGCCCTGACCTCCCGGCAACCGCTTTTCGCCCAGAGCGTGGACGGCATCACTCCAACGGCTGCAGGCTCATCGGCCCGTACACCACCGTGTCGCCCTCGCGCAGCGTCACGGCGTCGACGCCGGCGTCGAGCAGATCGCGCCACTCCTCGCCCAGCCAGGACTCCGCCTCGCTCTGCGACGGGAACGTCCCTCCGTCAGGGGTGTCGGTGAGGGGGCGACGCTGCGCGTCGAGCAGCTCCCAGGACCAGTTACCGCTCATGCCGCCGATGCTACGCATCTGGCCGGCTTTGACACGCGGGCGGCCGGCGTGGGACGGTCAGCGCACCGTAGGTCGGTGACCAGGGAAAGCCGGTGTGAATCCGGCGCTGTCCCGCAACCGTGAGCACGTCCAGCCGCACGGCAGGCAGGCGAGTCGGAGCACCTGACACCGATACCGGCTCCAGCAGTCACGTCCGTCGCGGAATGCGGACCGGAGTCAGAGACCACGGGCCCGAGGGTCGCCGTAGCGACCAGGGGCGCGGAATCTCCCACCCGGCCGTGAGGAGGTTCCACTCATGACCCAACCCGTCCACGGCGCACGCCGTGCGTCCGTTCTCGCCGGCCTCGGCGTTCTCCTCGCGCTGGTCGCCGGGCTGCTCACCGCCGGTCCGGCACAGGCGGCCAGCTACCAGTACTGGGGCTACTACCAGCTGACTGACGCAACCTGGACGTTCTCCCAGAAGGGCGCCGCCGAGACCAACCCCGCCGACGGCTCGGTCGAGGGCTGGCGCTGGGCGATCACCGAGGAGAGCGGCACTCCCCCGCGCAACCCGCGAGTGACCCCGACGTTCGACGAGGTATGCGGCTCAGCCGCGGCCGAGTCGGGGAAGAAGCGCGTCGGCGTCGTCCTCGACTACGGCCGGGACGTCGACGGCGACGGAACCACGCCACCCGACCCGGTGGCCGAGTGTGCGGTCGTCCCGACTGCCGCGACCGGCGCCGAGGTCCTCGCCGCCGTGGCGACCGTCCGCACCGGCGACGGCGGGCTCGTCTGCGGCATCGACAACTACCCGGCGAGTGGCTGCGGCGGCCCGGTGGCCACGCTGAGCGACGCCCAGAAGGCCGCAGACACCCCTGCGACGCTCGCGCCCACGGCAACGCCGCAGGCCACCGAGCCGTCGAGTGCCACTACGGGGTCCGGAGCGGCATCCGCCGGGGAGACCGCCGGCCCGCTCGTCGCTTCCCCACCGACCTCGGCACCAACCTCCGGCGTACCGGTCGTCGTCTGGGTCGGCCTGCTGATCCTTGTGCTCGGCGTCGCCGCCCTCGTCCTCAGTGCGCTGCGGCGCCGCCGGCAGAGCGTCTGAACCCACGGCCATGCCGCATCTCATTGCTCCCAGTCCTCGGATGCTCCATCCGGTGGCCTGGTGGCTCTGGGGCGCCGGCCTCGTCGTCGCCTGCGCGCACACGACCAACCCACTCCTGCTCGTGCTCCTGATCGTCGTCGCCGGCTGGGTCGTGGCGGAGCGGCGCGAGGTCGGCGCGGTCAACGCCTACCTGCCCTTCCTCCTCCTCGGGCTGGTGGCGATCCTCCTGCGGGTCGGGCTGGTCGCCCTCTTGGGCAGCGGGGTCACCGGGCGCACTGTGCTGTTCCGGCTGCCGTCGGTCCCCCTCCCCGACTGGATGGCCGGAGTCCGGCTCGGCGGCCCGGTCTCGCTCGAGGCGCTCGTCGCCGCCGCCGCGGAGGGACTGCGGCTCGCCGCGACCCTGGCCTGCCTGGGCGCCGCGAACGCGCTGGCCAGCCCGAAGCGGCTGCTGCGGTACCTGCCCGCCACCCTGTACGACGTGGGCACCGCGGTCGTCGTCGCGCTGACGTACGCGCCCCAGCTCGCCGGGCTCGCCGGCCGAGTCCGCGCGGCGCGGCGGCTGAGGGGCCATTCCGGCCACGGTGTCCGGGAGCTCGGCCGGTTGGTGGGGCCGGTTCTCGAGGGCTCCCTCGACCGGTCGCTCGACCTGGCCGCGTCGATGGAGTCGCGTGGCTACGGCCGCACCCCGATCCGCTCGGCGTCCGCCCGCCGCCTGGCCAGCGCCCTGACGCTGACCGGCCTGGTGGGCGTGGTGGCCGGGCTCTACGGAGTCCTCGACGGGTCGGTCACCGGCCTGCTCGGTATGCCGCTGCTGCTCCTCGGCCTGGTCGTCACTACCGCGG
>DATLQE010000417.1:0-3512 GCA_035535335.1 Lapillicoccus sp.
ACGTTTTGTCACGCGGAGTCGGAGGTTCACCAGTGAAAGTCCTCGGGATCAACGCGCTCTTCCACGATCCCTCGGCGGCTCTCGTGGTCGACGGGGTGACCGTCGCAGCGGCCGAGGAGGAGCGGTTCAGCCGGCGCAAGCACGGCCACCGGCCGGTGCCGTTCGCCGCCTGGGAGCTGCCCGAACAGGCGGCGGCGTGGTGCCTCGCCTCGGCCGGCCTGGAGCCGTCGGATCTCGATGCGGTGGCCTACTCCTACGACCCTTCGCTGGCCCGGCCGGCTGACGAGATGGGCCTCGACGACCCCTGGGACGAGCTGCGGCAACGGTATGCGCGGCACGCGCCGGGATTCCTCGGCACGGCCCTACCGGGGCTGGACCCGGCGATCGTCCGGTTCGTCCCCCACCACGTCGCCCACGCCGCCTCCGCGGGGCTGGCGGCCGGCGGCGACCTCGACGTGCTCGTCCTCGACGGCCGGGGCGAGCGGGCCAGCCACCTGGCCGGGCGGTACGAGGGCGGCCGGTTGCACGCGTTGGCCGGCCAGGAGCTGCCGCACTCGCTCGGGCTGTTCTACGAGGAGGCGACGGCCCACCTCGGCTTCCTCCGCAGCAGCGATGAGTACAAGGTCATGGCCCTGGCCTCGTACGGCACGCCCCGCTTCGCCGACGAGCTCCGTGAGCGCTGCTACGTCACGGGAGACGGTGGCTTCCGCACCGAGCCGGTCGACTGGGCGACCCTGGTCAAGCCCCGGCGCCCCGACGAGGAGTGGACACACGACCACGCCGATCTGGCCGCCAGCGTGCAGCACCGGCTGGAGGACATGCTGCTCTCGCTGACCCGCTGGCTCCAAGAGCAGACGTCCGGCCGCCGGCTGGCCCTGGCCGGCGGCGTCGCCCTCAATTGCGTGGCCAACTCACGGATCTCGGACGAGACGCCCTACGAGCAGGTGTGGGTCCAG
The DNA here is from genome assembly GCA_035535335.1 of Lapillicoccus sp. Lineage (GTDB taxonomy): Bacteria > Actinomycetota > Actinomycetes > Actinomycetales > Dermatophilaceae > Lapillicoccus. The sequence goes on from DATLQE010000417.1 coordinate 957, forward strand.
CCGGCAGCCGGGGATGCCGGGACCGCCCTGGGCGCCGCCCTGCACGTCGCCGCCACGGGCGGCGAGCCGGTGACGCCGATGACCGGTCCGGACCTCGGGCGGGGCTGGGACGACGCCGAGATCGAGCGCACCCTGCGCCGCGCGCACCTGCCGGTGGAGCGGCCCGAGGACGTGGCCGACGCGGTCGCGGACACCCTGGCCCGGGACGGCATCGTCGCCTGGTTCCAGGGCCGCAGCGAGTTTGGGCCTCGCGCGCTCGGACACCGGTCCCTGCTGGCCCATCCCGGCCGGGCCGAGAACCTCGAGCGCCTCAACGACGTCAAGGGGCGCGAGCAGTTCCGGCCGGTGGCACCGATGGTCCTGCTGGAGCGCGCGGCCGAGATCTTCGGCCGGGGCCCGCTGCCGTCGCCGTACATGCTGTTCGTCCACGATGTGGCCCCGTCGTGGCGGGGCCGGATCCCGGCGGTCGTGCACGTCGACGGTACGGCCCGCGTCCAGACCGTCGACGCGGCCACCGAGCCCCTGGTCGCCCGCATGCTCCAGCGGTTCGAGACGCGGACCGGCCTGCCGGTCGTCGTTAACACCAGCCTCAACACCGCGGGCCGGCCGATGGTGGACAGCCCCATGGATGCCCTCGAATGCTTCGGCTCCACGCCTGTGGACCTGTTGGCGATCGGTCCCTTCGTCCTGCGCCGGCCGGCGGTCGCCGGATGACGGAGACCACCATCGTCGTGCCGACCCTGGGCCGGCCGAGCCTCGCCGTGCTGTTGGACGCCCTGGCCCGCGGGACCCGGCGGCCACAGCATTCGGTCGTCGTCGTGGACGACCGACCGGAGGCCACCGGCGCGCTGCCCGTGGACGGCCCGCTCGACGTGGTCGTCCTGCGGTCCGGCGGCCGCGGGCCGGCCGCCGCCCGGAACCTCGGGTGGCGGGAGGCCCGGACGCCGTGGGTGAGCTTCCTCGACGACGACGTGGTGCCCAACCCCGACTGGTATGCGTGTCTCCTCGACGACCTCGACGCGGCGCCTCCCGAGGTGTCCGGGTCCCAGGGCCGGCTGCGCGTTCCCCTGCCCACGGACCGGCGGCCCACCGACTGGGAGCGCTCCACGCGAGGGTTGGAGACCGCGCCCTGGATCACGGCGGACATGAGCTACCGGCGGTCGGTGCTGGCGGAGGTGGGCGGGTTCGACGAGCGCTTTCCTCGGGCCTACCGAGAGGACGCCGACCTGGCCCTGCGCGTGACGGCGCAGCGCGGCCGACTGGTGCGGGGGCAGCGGTCGGTGACCCACCCGGTCCGCCCGGCCGACGACTGGGCCAGCCTGCGCCAGCAAGCCGGCAACGCCGACGACATGCTGATGAACCGCCTGCACGGCCGGGCCTGGCGGGAACGGGCAGGAGCGGCTCCGGGTCGCCGTCCACGCCACGTCGCCATCACCGCCGCCGTCGCCCTGGCCCTCATCCTGGCCGGCCGGCGCCGGTGGGGACCGGCCGCACTGGCCGCGCTGGGCTGGGCCGCCGGCACCGCCGAGCTGGCCTGGGCCCGGATCCAACCCGGACCCCGGGACGGCGACGAGGTCCGGCGCATGCTCCTGACCAGCGCCGCCATCCCCGTGGCGGCGACCTGGCACACCGTCCGCGGCGCCTGGCAGCACCGCGGCGCCACGGCGTGGCGTGGCACTCCCGACGTGGTCCTCTTCGACCGGGACGGCACGCTCGTGCACGACGTCCCGTACAACGGCCGGCCCGAGCTGGTCCGTCCCGTGGCGGGGGCCGAGGACGCCCTCGACCGGCTACGCCGGGCCGGCGTCCGGATCGGGATGGTCACCAACCAGTCCGGGGTGGCCCGGAGCCGGCTGACCGGCGAGCAGGTCGCGGCGGTCAACCGCCAGGTGGAGGCCCAGCTCGGCCCCTTCGACACCGTGCAGTGGTGCCCGCACGGACCGGACGACGGCTGCCGGTGCCGCAAGCCCGCCCCGGGCATGGTGTGGCAGGCCTGCACCGACCTCGGTGTCGACCCGTCGCGTTGCGTTGTCGTCGGTGACATCGGCGCCGACGTTCAAGCGGCCGAGGCGGCCGGCGGCGTGGGGATCCTGGTACCCGCATCCGCGACCAGGCGCGAGGAGGTCACCGCGGCGGCGCAGGTCCACCCGGATCTGGGCAGCGCGGTCACCGCGATCCTGGCGGGGCGATGGTGACGTCGCCGCATACCCTCGTCGTCCGGCTGGACCGGATGGGCGACGTGCTCCTGGCCGGGCCGGCCGTCCGGGCGATCGCGGCGGGCAGCCGCCGGGTGACGTTCCTCGCCGGACCGCACGGCAGGGCCGCGGCCTCGCTGCTGCCGGGGATCGACGAGGTGGTGGAGTGGCGCTGCCCGTGGATCGAGCTGCCCGCGGCACCGGTGCGGGCCACTGACGTCGACGAGCTCGTCGGCCGGCTGCGTCGCCTCGAGGTCGACCGCGCGGTGATCTTCACGTCGTTCCACCAGTCCGCGCTTCCGACGGCGTTGCTGCTGCGGCTGGCCGGGGTGGCCTGGGTCGGTGCGGTGAGCGAGGACTA
>DATLQE010000418.1:0-2828 GCA_035535335.1 Lapillicoccus sp.
GCCTCTCCTCCGGCAGGGGCGACGCCAACGGTGCCGAGCATCGGCTCGATCGGGAGCTCAATCCGGTGGTCGCTGTGCCGCGCCGCGAATCCGACTGTGCCGCGATCACGGTCGAGCTCGTAAATCCACGTCGTATCTGGAAGCGGCTCCTGCAGAGTGACGACGCGGTCGGTGCTCGTCATGCCGCCGAAGAAGGGGATGGCCGCCGAGGCGCCCCAGTCCCGCGCAGGTTCCACCGCGACGAGATGGAGCACCAGCGTGTCCCCGGGTTCCGCGCCCTCGACGTAGAACGGACCGGTCTGCGGGTTGACGAAACGCAGGTCGACCTTGGCACTCGATAGGTCATCGACGCTGCGCAGGACCCCATTGAACGCGTCCTCCGACCAGAGCCGAAGCGCGGTGCCGGGCCTGACCCGCATGACGGACGCGACTCCACCGAAGGTGTAGGCGTACTGGTCACGGGTGGGCGTGTACTCGCGGACGTCCATGTTCGAACTATTGCAGAGACCCACGCATCCGCACGTGGTCCGTGCGAAGAGCCGATACCTGCGTTACCCCGAGGAGCGCGAGCGTCGACCTGACCTCCTGGACCAGGATGTCGGCCACCCGCCCCACCCCCCGCTCGCCGCCGGCCATCAGCCCGTAAAGATATGCGCGTCCCACCAGGGCAGCCCTCGCCCCCAACGCCACCGCGGCGACGACGTCGCTGCCCGACATGACGCCTCCGTCGACGTACACCTCGGCCCGGTCGCCCACCGCATCGAGCACCGACGGCAGCGCCTCTAACGGGGTAGCGGCCCGGTCGAGCTGTCGTCCCCCGTGGTTCGACACGACGACAGCATCCGCTCCGGCGTCGACGACGACCCGGGCATCAGCCGGGTTGAGGATGCCCTTGACGACGAGCGGCCCCTGCCAAATCGAGCGGAGCCAGGCAAGATCGGCGATCGTCGCGGCCGGGTCGAACAGGCGGCCAGCCAGCTCGGCGACGGTACCCTCGAAGCGCTTGAGCGAGGCGAACTCGAGCGGCTCGGTAGTGAAGAGGTCGAACCACCACGCAGGGTGCAAGGCGCCCTCCGCGAAGGTCTTCAGCGACAAGGACGGCGGGATGGTCAGGCCGTTGCGGACGTCGCGCAGCCGTGGCCCGGCGATCGGGGTGTCGACGGTGAGCACGAGCGCCTCGTAGCCGGCGGCCTCGGCCCGAGCCACGAAGTCGCGGCTCGCCTCGCGGTCGCGCCACAGGTAGAGCTGGAACCACCGCCGTCCGTCCGGGGCAGCTGCAGCTAGGCCCTCGATCGACGTCGTGCCCATCGTCGACAACGCGTACGGGATGCCGACCCGTTCGGCGACACGCGCGACGGCTGGCTCGCCGTCGGTATGCATCATCCGGGTGAAGCCGGTCGGTCCGAACCCGAACGGTGCAGCCGCGGGCCGACCGAGGATGACTGTGGAGGTGTCCACGGAAGACACGTCCTGCAGCACGTGCGGGCTGAACTCGAGACTCTCATAAACCTGTCGAGAACGACGAAGAGCAAGCTCGTCACCTGCGGCGCCATCGGTGTAGTCGAAGACGGCACGCGGAGCTCGACGACGCGCCAGTAGGCGTAGGTCGGCGATGGACGCCGCGCCAGCCAGCCGTCGATCCGTCGAGTTGAGCGCCATACGGCGCGGCCGGAGCAGAGGTCTCACCTCGGACCATCGCGGCACGCGTCGAGCGGTCATGATCGAGTTCTACACGACGATGCGCGTCACCGGTAGGTGCCCAGGCATTCGGTGCAACGAGGGTTGGTTTCGAGCGAATCGCATCAGGGGAACAGTGACCTAAGTGCGGAAGTACGCTTGCTGCACGGGCAGACCAACCCGCAAGGATTGGATTTGGCGTTTCGTGTCCGACGACCAGTGGCGGCCCGATTCCTTGCCATGTTCGCCAAGGTCGGCACGACGAAGCGGGATCACACACCGTCGCACGAGAGGAGCGCGGAGAGTGGTCGGGCCGCGTACACGGTCCAAACGGTCGTCGGGTCTGGATTAGAGTCGCTGATCTTCGTGCGGCCAAAGACGGAGAATGGGCGGTGACTTGCGGTTGTCATTATCGCCATTGCCCGGCCGGTCACCCGACTTTCCCAAGACGAGCAAGGCACAAGCAGGGGGGCCGGGAGAGGGAGCAATCAGTTCCGAGCATGTCCTGCTCCCAGAGAGTGCCGCCAGAAATCGTTGATCTCCCCGGTATCAAGATCAACGAGGCCAAGCCGCGGCGATTGGGTCGGATGACGCAACGAGTACGCAGCATGAGAGTCGGCGGCACACGCATGCATCCTCCGGCGACCGGCGCTTCAGCGGTGGGGCGGATGTAACGGCCTTGGCGGGCCAGGATTGGTGATCTTCTTGACAGTGGTTGCGTAGTCGCATCTTCATCCGTTCGGTGAAGGATCTCCATCCGTTCGGTGAAGGACGGCAGGCTGTATCGGTGCCACTTCTCTAGCGCGTCACTGATGAGCACTCAAGCCCGCCGTGAAGCTCGATCGCCCAACACCGATCTTGGCGAACTAGCTCAAGGCAGAGAGGATCAACATGGCCCGGCAGATCTCCCTCATGATCGTAGGCGCCGGGGACCGGGGGCAGTTGTATGCCGACCTTGCCGCCCGCGATCCTCGTGTTCGCATCGCCGCCGTGGCTGACCCTGACGAACGCCGCCGGACCACCCTCGCAGAGCGGCACGCCGTGCCATCAACGCGCCGGTATTCGGATTGGCGCGACGTCATCGAGCAGCCCCGGATCGCCGACGCCGCCGTGATCGCGACCCTCGACCGGCTGCACCATGAACCCGCCCT
>DATLQE010000419.1:0-10929 GCA_035535335.1 Lapillicoccus sp.
TCGTCGACGTCCCAGGCGCCGTTGGCATCGACGCGGATCTTCGCGCCCGGCCCCGCGGCGTCGCGGGTGGCGGCGACCCGGTCGACGTCGTCGGCCAGCGACTGCCCCGGCTCGGCGACCTTGACCTTGACGGTGTCGCAGCCGTCGTAGCGGGCGAGGACGCCCGCCACGGCGTCGGGCGCGACGGCCGGGAGCGTGGCGTTGACGGGGATCCGGCCGCGCCGCGCTGTCGGCCAGCCCTCCCACGCCGCCTCGACCGCGGCGGCCAGCCACCGGGACGACTCGGTCGTGTCGTACTCGAGGAACGGGCCGAACTCGCCCCATCCGACGGGCCCCTCGAGGAGCACGACCTCCCGGTGGTCGACCCCGCGGAACCGCATGTGCAGCGGGAGGGTGACGACGCGCAAACCGTCGAGCAGGTCGTCGAGGGGTGGCAGGATCATGTCGCGAAGACGGCCTCGGGATGGTTCGCGACGGCCAGCTCGATGCGGCGGCGCTGGTTGACCGACAGCGGCGGCAGGTCGTCGATCGGGAACCAGCGCGCGTCGACCGACTCGTCGTCGGAGACCACTGGTTCGCCCTCGACCCAGGAGCAGCGGAAGCAGAGGCTGAGAAAGGCCGACCGGTCACCGTTGTCGAACACGACCACCGGGGTGGTGTGAGCCCAGACCAGCCGTTCGGCGCGGGCGACCACACCGGTCTCCTCGAGAACCTCGCGCACCGCGCCCACCGCCGGTTCCTCGACGGGGTCGAGGATGCCGGTCACCACGGTCCACGCCAGGTTGTCCGAGCGCTGGACGAGGAGGACCTCGTCGGCACCGTCGACCGGACGGCGCCGGAGGACGACCGCGGCGACGCCAGGCAGCCAGAGCAGGTCGGCGCCCACGTGGCTCCGCAGCCGGGCGACGAAGTCCGGGATCGGCATACCGAGGACTCTAGGTCGGCCGGTGCGGTCGTATCCTCAGGCCCGTGCCGGACTCCCCCAGCGAGCTGTTCGACCCGACGGCCTGGGACGAGGTGTCCGGGTTCGACGACCTCACCGACGTGACGTACCACCGGGCGCGCGGGCTCGGGGCGGTCCGGGTGGCGTTCCACCGGCCGGACGTGCTCAACGCGTTCCGGCCGCACACCGTCGATGAGCTGTTCCGGGTCCTGGATCACGCCCGGCAGACACCGGATGTCGGGGTGGTGCTGCTTACCGGGAACGGGCCGTCGGCCAAGGGGCAGTGGTCCTTCTGCAGCGGCGGCGACCAGCGGATCCGGGGGCGCTCGGGGTACCAGTACGCGTCGGGGGAGACCGCGTCGACGGTGGACACCGCGCTCACCAAGACGGCCGGGGGGCGGCTGCACATCCTCGAGGTCCAGCGGCTGATCCGGACGATGCCCAAGGTGGTGGTCGCGGTGGTGCCGGGGTGGGCCGCCGGTGGTGGGCACTCGCTTCATGTCGTCTGCGACCTCACGATCGCGTCGCGGGAGCACGCCCGGTTCAAGCAGACGGACGCCGACGTGGGGTCGTTCGACGGGGGCTACGGGTCGGCGTACCTGGCGCGGATGGTCGGCCAGAAGTTCGCGCGGGAGATCTTCTTCCTCGGCCGGACGTACTCGGCGGACGACATGCACCGGATGGGCGCGGTGAACGTCGTGGCGCCGCACGAGTCGCTGGAGGCCACGGCCCTCGAGGTCGCGCGGGAGATCCTCGGCAAGTCGCCGATGGCGCAGCGGATGCTCAAGTTCGCGTTCAACCTCGTCGACGACGGGCTCATGGGCCAGCAGGTCTTCGCCGGAGAGGCGACCCGGTTGGCATACATGACCGACGAGGCGGTCGAGGGGCGGGACCAGTTCCTCGAGAAGCGCCCGCCCGACTGGTCACCGTTCCCCTGGTACTTCTAGGGCCTTTCCCGCTTCCAGGCTCACGTTGTTGTCGATCGGCGACGTCTTGGAACCTTCCAACTGACAACAACATCAGCCTGGAAGCGGTCAATGGGGGGCGAGCGCCGCGAAGATCCGGGACGCCAGTCCGTCGGCGGCGCCGCCGGCGACGGACTCCAGCCGGACCAGTCGCCCGGCTGAATCGGTCAGCGGAACTCGCCAGTTGGGGTACTCGTCGAGCGTTCCGGGCTGGTTGACCGCCCGCCGATCACCGACGAGGTCGGCCAGGCTGACGACCAGCATCCGGCTGGGCGTCAGGGCGAGCCAGGCGTGGAGGGCGACGAGCAGGTCCTCGTCCGACGCCTCGGGTTCGAGCAAGCCCCGCAGCACCAGGGCCGACCGCACCCGCCCGATCGCGCCCAGCTCGGCCTCGCGCTCCTCCTCCACGGACCGGGTCAGCAACCCGAGCCGCTCGCGGATCGCGACGTGCTCAAGCCCGAGGTAGCCCGCGGTCGGCGGCAAGTCGTGGGTGGTCACCGACGACAGGCACAGGCGGCGGTAGTGCTCGGGCGGGCGGGGCCAACGCTCCTCCCACTCGAACCAGAGGATCGACGTCCCGAGCACGCCGCGCTCGAGCAGATGCTCCCGCGCCGACGGCTCGACGACCCCGAGGTCCTCGCCGATCACGACCGCCCCGGCCCGCTGCGCCTCGAGCGCGAGGATGCCGACCAGCGCCTCGTGGTCGTAAAGCACGTACGCTCCCCGGTCCGGCGTCATCCCCTGCGGGATCCACCACAGCCGGAACAGGCCGATGACGTGGTCGATCCGCACTCCTCCGGAGTCGCGCAGCGCGGTCCTGACCATGTCACGGAATGGCGCATACCCTTGCTCCGCAAGGCGATCCGGTCGCCACGGCGGCTGGTCCCACCGCTGCCCCAGCTGGTTGAACTGGTCCGGCGGCGCGCCCACCGAGACGCCAGGCGCCAGCACGTCCGACAACCACCACGCGTCGGAGCCCGCCGTGTGCACGCCGACCGCGAGGTCCTCGACCAGGCCCACCCGCATACCGGAGCCCCGCAGCGCGGACTGGACCTCGCGCACCTGCTCCGCCAGCAGCCACTGCATCCAGCAGTGCAGGTCGACCTGGTCAACGTGCTCCTGACGCCACAGCGCAACCGCCTCGTCGTGCGGGTCGCGCAGCTCGCTCGGCCAGTCGCCGGCCGGCAGGCCGAACGCCTCCGCCAGCGCACACCAGGTCGCGAACGCGACGAGGCCATCGCCTTCCTGATTCCGGAATCTCTTGTATGCGTCGGCGCGCTCCTCCGTGAGCGGCACCGTGTGCACCAGGCCCAGGGCGGCTCGCTTGAGGTTCCAGGACCCGTCGCGGTCGATCCGGTCCGACCCGTTGAGCGCCTGGCCCCGTGCGGCCAACCACTCCAGGCGGGCGGCGTCCTGGGGATCCAGTCGGGACACCTCCGGCACGTCCTCGACGCGCAGGTACAGCGGGTTGAGGAACCGGCGGGTGGTCGGCAGGTAGGGCGACGGCTCCATCGGCGGAACCGGTTCGGCCGCGTGGAGCGGGTTCACGAGGACGAAGTCGGCACCGTGCCTTTCGCTCGCCCAGATGCCCAGCTGTGCCAGGTCGTCGAGGTCGCCGATCCCCCAGGAGCCACTCGACCGGAGCTGGTACAGCTGAGTCGCCACTCCCACGGCGCGCCGCTCGTCCAACCCCTCGGGGAGGGTCAACCGGTGCGGCGTGACGACGACCGTGGCCGTCGTCGTGGACGGGTCCAGCGGCTCCGCGTCGACGTGCGCGACGATCCGGTGCCAGCCCAGCGGCAGGTTCCAGGGCAGCTCGAACGCCGCCTCCCCGACCACCCGCTCGTCCACCCAGCGCGGCGGCACGAAGTGGTGAACCTGCCGCACCTCCCACTCCCGGCCGTCCTCGAGGTCGATCGTCAGCCGCACGCCCGTGCCGTCGGGGACGTGCACGTAGATCCACGGCGCCCACCCTTCGCGGGCGATGATGGTCGCCGGGAGGGTCCGCCGCCAGAACCGGTCGCCGACCTCGCGCAGCGAGGCCTCGACGTCCTCCGGCGTGTGCGCCGGTACGCCGAGGGCGGCCAGCACCGCGACGAGCGTCTCCGCCGAGATCGGGGCGTGCACCCCCTGCCAGTCCCAGTAGTCGGTGGCGACGCCGTGTGCGGCGGCCAGCCGGGTGAGCGGCTCCGACGGTGCGGACGAGTCCATGGCGCACATCCTGCCGCCTGCCTCACGACTGATCGGTCACCACGTCGTTCCCCGCGGAGCGGGACGCGGCAGACTGGGCGGGTGACGATCGAAGAGACCACGGACCAGCTGACGACGACGCAGCCGGGCACCGACGCATACCGGATCGAGCACGACACGATGGGTGAGGTCCGGGTTCCCCGCGACGCGCTCTACCAGGCGCAGACCCAGCGGGCGATAGAGAACTTTCCCATCTCCGGCACCCCCATCGAGCGGGCGGTCGTGCACGCGCTCGGGCAGATCAAGGGCGCCGCCGCCCGCGTCAACAGCCAGCTCGGCGTCCTGCCGGAGGAGATCGCGGAGAGGATCGAAGCCGCGGCGGCCGAAGTCACCGCCGGACGGCACGACGGCGAGTTCCCCCTGGACGTCTACCAGACCGGCTCGGGGACGTCGACCAACATGAACATCAACGAGGTCATCGCGACCCTCGCCTCGCGAGACGGGTCGCGAATCCACCCCAACGACCACGTCAACGCCTCGCAGAGCAGCAACGACGTCTTCCCGACGGCCGTGCACCTCGCCGCGACCGCGGCCATCGTCCAGGACCTCATCCCAGCGGTCACCCACCTCGCGGACTCGCTGGAGCGCAAGTCCGACGAGTTCGCCCACATCGTCAAGGCCGGACGCACGCACCTCATGGACGCCACGCCGGTCACCCTCGGGCAGGAGTTCGGGGGGTATGCGGCTCAGGTCCGGTATGCGGTGGAGCGCCTCGAGGCGGTGCTGCCCCGGTTGGGCGAGCTGCCGCTCGGCGGGACCGCGGTGGGAACGGGGATCAACACGCCGGCGGGCTTTGCCGGCAAGGTGATCGGCCTCCTCGTCGACGACACGGGCCTTCCGCTACGGGAGGCGCGGAACCACTTCGAGGCGCAGGGCTCGCGCGACGGCCTCGTCGAGGCGTCGGGGGCGCTGAAGACCGTGGCGGTCAGCCTCTACAAGATCTGCAACGACCTGCGCTGGATGGGCTCCGGGCCGCGCGCCGGCCTGGGCGAGATCGTGATCCCCGACCTGCAGCCCGGTTCGTCGATCATGCCCGGCAAGGTCAACCCGGTCATCTGCGAGGCGACGATGATGGCCTGCGCCCAGGTCACCGGCAACGACCTGGCGGTGACGTTCTCCGGCACGGCCGGCAACTTCGAGCTCAACGTCATGATGCCGGTGATGGCCCGCAATGTCATCGAGTCGATCCGGTTGCTCACCAGCGTCTCTCGACTCCTCGCGGACCGCTGCGTCGACGGCATCCAGGCCCGCGAGAGCCACATGCGCCACCTGGCGGAGTCGTCGCCGAGCATCGTCACACCGCTCAACAAGTACATCGGGTACGAGAACGCCGCCGCCGTGGCCAAGAAGGCGCTCAAGGAGGGGCGGACCATCCGCGACGTGGTCATTGCGGAGGGCTACCTGGACTCCGGGCACCTCACCGAGGAGCAGCTGGACGACGCGCTCGACGTCAGGGCGATGACTCAGCGGCCCGAATAGGCGTTCGGGTGCTCCGGGCGGCGGTCGCGGCCGCATGGGCCGCCGTTGCGCTGGCCGCGTGCTCTGCCGCCCCTGCGGACAGTGGCGCGACCGGTTCTGGACCGGAGTCGACATCCGGGGCGACGAGTGCGGCGCCGCCCGCGGCCACCTGGAGTGGGCTGAGCGCCTGCCCGGGCGAGCAGCGGGCATACCAGTGCGGTGTGCTGCGCGTGCCGCTCGACCGCGCGGACCCGGGAACGGGCAGCGTCGACCTCAACGTCGCCGTGGGCGGCAGCCGCGGCGCGGACCGCACCATGCTCTTCCTCACCGGCGGGCCGGGTCAGGGTGGGGTTGCCGCCGCCGAGCGGGTCATCCCGCGCTTCGCGCAGGTCGGCGCATCGCAGCGCATCGTCCTGCTTGACCAGCGCGGGACCGGCGCCGGCGCGCTGCGCTGTCCCGAGCTCCAGCAGCAGATGCGCTCATCCGACCTCACGGTGCCGTCGGATGGGGCCGTGACGGCATGCGCGGCGACGATCGGCGAGGGGCGCGCGCACTACGCGACCAGCGACACCGTCGCCGACCTCGAGGACCTCCGGGCGGCGCTCGGGGCCGAGACGTGGTCGCTCGACGGGGTCTCGTACGGCAGCTACGTCGCCCAGCGGTATGCGGCGGCGCACCCGGACCGGGTCGACCGGCTGGTGCTCGACTCGGTCGTTCCGGTCACCGGGTTCGACCCGCTGCTGACCGACGTGTATCCCGAGGTCGCGCGGGTGTTGCGGGCGGTCTGCGACCAGTCGAGGTGTGCGGGCGATCCGGCGGAGGCGCTCAACGCGACCGTGAAGCGATGGCCGGATCTGTCGCCGGTGCTGCTGGACGTCATCACGGGGATGTCGGTCGCCGACCCGACGTTCTCCGGGCTCGTCCCGGCGCTGCTCCAGGCGGCGGCCGGACAGGACCAGCCGATCCGGGCCTTCGCCAGGGGGTGGCAGAGCGGTGACAAGACGGAGGCGAGCAGCCTGAGCCAGGGGCTGCACGCGAGCACGCTCTGCCTCGACCTCGAGTTCCCGTGGGGCGGTGCCGACTCCGATCCCGCCGGCCGCAGGGCAACGGTGGACGCGAAGGTCGCCGGTGTCCCCCTGGAGCGGCTGTTCCCGTTCGACCGGACCGCGGCGACCGGCAACGGGGAGGTCATGACCTGCCGGTCCTGGCCGCGAACACCGGACGCGTGGTCGGCAGCGGACGCGCAGGCCACGGTGACCGCGCTGGCCTCGCTCGGGCCCCGCACCCTGATCCTGGCCGGCGACCGCGACCTGTCCACCCCGCTGGTGTGGGCCAGGGCGACGGCTGCGGCGATGCCGAGCAGTCGGCTGGTCGTCGTGCCCGGCGTGGGTCACTCAGTGCAGTCGCGTGGAGGCGGATCGGCGGCGGCCGAGGCGAGCCGGTTCCTGCTGACCGGGTGACGCATTCCTCGTCAATTCAGCCCGGATCCGCGGAGACCAGCGCCCGGAAGAGGGCCGTTGAAGCGTTCATCTCGTCACGTAGCATCGGCGGAATGACCAGAGTTCGGCGCCTGGTCGTCCCGCGCGGACCGGCGGTTCTCGGGCTGCTCGGTGATCTCAACAAGGCGCTGACCGGCGGGGATGCCATCCAGCCGGTGGCCGAGGAGCCCAGGCCGTTCGACAGCATCGGGGAAGAGACCCTCGAGGAGGTCCCCGACGGGGTCGCTGTCGTCGTCGGGACCTCGGGGTCGTCCGGTACCCCCAAGCGCACCATGCTCACGGCCGACAACCTGATCGCCTCGGTCACGGCGACGCACGACGTGCTCGGCGGTACGGGGCGTTGGTTGCTAGCCGTCCCGGCGTTGCACGTCGCGGGGATGCAGGTGCTCGTCCGCTCCATCGTCGGCGGAACCACTCCGGAGGTCCTGGACCTGGACGACGGGTTCGACTCCGGGCAGTTCGCCGACGCGGCCGACCGGCTGGCGACATCGTCCGACCGCCGCTACACCGCGCTCGTGCCGACCCAGCTGACCCGGCTGCTCGACGACTCGGAGGGGCTTCGAGCTCTTCGGGTCTTCGACGCGGTCCTCGTCGGGGGCGCTGCGCTGTCGGCGGCCGACCGGGAGCGGGCCGTATCAGCGGGGGTCCGCGCCGTGGCGACGTACGGGATGAGCGAGACCGCCGGTGGCTGTGTCTACGACGGGCGCCCGCTTCCGGTGACCGACGTCCACATCGACAACGACCACCACGTGGTGCTCGGCGGCGCGACGGTGGCGCTGGGCTACCTGGACCAGCCGCGGCTCACCGCCGACGCCTTCACCGTCGACGCCGACGGAGTGCGGTGGTTCCGGACCGACGATCTGGGCGCGTTCGACGACGACGGGCGGCTGGAGATCCGTGGCCGGGCCGACGACCTCATCAACACCGGCGGTCTCAAGGTCGCGCCGGGACCGGTCGAGGACGCGATCGCCCGGTTCGTCCCGGGTGTCGTCGACGCCGTCGTCGTGGGCACCCCGCACGCCACCTGGGGCGAGGCGGTGTCGGCCGCCGTGACCCTCCGTCGTGGCGCCCCCATGCCGAGCCTGCGGGACGCCCGAGCGGCGCTGCGCGGGGTCGTACCCGACCATGCGCTGCCGCAGCGGCTCCTGGTCCTCGAGACGATTCCGCAGCGCGGTCCAGGGAAGCCCGACCGCCACGCGCTGATTGCGGCGTTCGGTGAGAGACTGTCGGAGCCCGGACGGTGAACGAGGGAGGTCGGACGGATGCGCGTACTGCTGCTGCTCGCCGGACTCGCGCTGACCATCTACGCCGTCGTCGACTGCATCCAGACCGACGACGACGGGGTCAAGCACCTGCCGAAGATCGCGTGGGTGGTCCTCATCGTCCTCGTCCCGTGGGTCGGGCCGATCGCCTGGCTCGTCGCCGGACGCCAGCGCTCGTTCCCCCCGGGCCGGTGGAACCCGAAAAGGCCTGTCACCGGTCCGCGTGGCCCCGAGGACGACCCCGACTTCCTGCGTAACCTCTGACTCGGGTCCAGCACGCACCAGCGAATCGAGTCACAGAAGTCCCGCATGGCCACCTTCTCCGAGTGGGTCCAGGGTGCCCGCCCCCGCACTCTCCCGGTGGCCGTCTCCCCCGTAGCCGTCGGTACCGGCGCCGCATACGCGCTCGGCCGGACGATCTGGGGGTACGCGCTCCTGGCGTTGATCGTCGCGCTGTCACTGCAGGTCGGGGTCAATTACGCCAACGACTACTCCGACGGTATCCGGGGCACCGACTCCCCGGGCGGCGGGCGGGTCGGGCCGGTCCGGCTGGTCGGCCAGGATCTCGCGAACCCCACCGACGTGCGGCTGGCCGCGTTCCTGGCCTTCTTCCTCGCGGGGCTCTGGGGGTTCGCTCTCGTGGCGTTGAGCGAGGCCTGGGTCATGCTGCCGATCGGCGCACTGTGCGTCGTGGCGGCGTGGTACTACACGGGGGGGCGTCACCCGTACGGGTACCGGGGATTCGGAGAGGTGTTCGTCTTCGTCTTCTTCGGCCTCGTGGCAACCCTGGGGACGCTGTACACGCAAGCGGGGACCATCACGCTCGTCGGACTCCTCGGGGCGGTCGGTGTCGGGGCGCTGGCCTCCGCGGTGCTCGTCGCCAACAACCTGCGCGACATCCCCTCGGACGCCGCCGTCGGGAAACGGACGCTGGCGGTCCGGCTCGGTGACCGTGGAACGCGGATCCTGTATGCCGCGCTCGTCGCGGTCTCGGTCGGGGTCGTCGTGGCGTGCGCGCTGGTCGGGTCATGGTTCGCGCTCGTGGCGCTGGCCGCATACGCCTGGTTGTGGCCGGCCCTGGCCGCCCTGCGCCGGGGCGCCGTCGGGCGCGACCTTGTCCCGGTGCTCGCCCGGACCGGCCAGTTCCAGCTGCTGTGGTCGGTGCTGCTGGCCGTCGGCCTCGCGGTCTCTCGCTGACTGGTTGTCGGATGCAGACGTTCCTCCCATATGCCAGCTTCGAGGCGAGCGCCCGGGCGCTGGACCCGAAGCGGTTGGGCAAGCAGCGGGTCGAAGTGATCCAGATCGTGCGGGCGCTCACGGTGCCCGGGTATGCCTGGTCGCAGCACCCGGCGGTGCTCATGTGGAAGGGGTACGAGGAGGCGCTCGGGCGCTACGGCCTCACCATGTGCGAGGTGTGGGGCGAGCTCGGCTTCGGGGACACCTGCGCGACGACGATCGTGTCCGACCTGGCGGCGGCGGGGATCACGTCGATCCGCACGTACGGGGAGCTGGAGCAGGCGGAGGCGTTGCCGCCGTGGTTGACGGACGCTGAGCTGCAGCGGAGCCACCGGTCCGCGCTGGTTCGGAAGGATGCTCAGCACTACGGCTCGTTGTTCCCTGGAGTGCCGGCTGATCTGCCCTACGTGTGGCCGGAGCGGTCACCGGCGGTCGTCGAGCGAGAACGGCGGCAGGCTGAGAACGCGGAGCGCCGCCGGCAACGCGCCGAGGAGCGGGTGGCACGGGAGCGCGAGGCGACGCGGCGACGCCGCAGCCGGGCCGCGAAACGGGGTTGGCAGACCCGGGCGACCCGCGCCCGCAACTCGGACCCCTGAGGGCTTCCCGCTTCCAGGCTTATGTTGTTGTGACTTTGACCGTTGTAAAACCGCTCAAAGGCCTAACAACAGGCGCCTGGAAGACGGATGAGGAGCTGCACGGTTCGCCGCCTACGCCGCCGGCGTCAAGTTGTCCACATGGTTTGGGCAGAGCGTCACGTCGCCCACAGGGACCGATCTCGACGGTGCCATCACGATGCTCCGTCATCAGGGTGGTCGTCATGGGACTGTCCGAGCTGCCGCTGTCGTTCACGCGTCGCCAGGCGATCGCTGCCGGGGTCAGCGACGTCCGGCTCGCGACCATGGTGAGGAACGGTGAGCTCATCCGAGTGCGACGCGGCGTCTTCACCTGCGTTGGCGAGCCTGCGTCTGAGGGCCGAGCGAGACGGCACCTCGACCTCGTCCGGGCCGCACTGGACAGTCCGCGCGGACCACACATGGTCAGCCATCTGTCCGCGGTCGCCGCCTACGGGCTGCCGCTGCCCCTCGGCGTCTACACGGTCCACCTGACCGCGCTGTCACCGCGGGCGCGAACTACCCGTCGCCCTGGGCTGTGGGTGCACCACGCGAACTCCTACGACAACGAAACGTGTGAGCTGGACGGGCTCGTCCTCAGCTCTCTCGCTCGCACCGTGGCCGACTGCCTGCGGGACTTCTCGCCACGAGTGAGCGTCCCGATCGCCGATGCAGCACTACACCGTCGGCTGGTGACCCGCGAAG
>DATLQE010000420.1:0-2358 GCA_035535335.1 Lapillicoccus sp.
TGTCGTGGGCCACCGGCAACGTCGTGACCCGGCGGGTCGGCACCGCCTCGGGCCTGTCGATGACGGTCTGGTCCGGCCTCGTCGTCCCCGTCCCGATGTTCGCCCTGTCGCTGCTCGTCGACGGTCCGGACGCCGTGGTCAACGGCCTCCGGCACGTCGACGCGGTAACCGTCGGCTCGACGCTCTACACCGCATACCTGTGCTCGCTCTTCGGCTACGGCGTCTGGAACACGCTCCTGGCCCGCTACCCGACCGCCACCGTCGTCCCGTTCACCCTGCTCGTGCCGGTGAGCGGCATCGCCACCGCCTGGATCGTCCGCGGCGAGCAACCGACCCTGGGTACCGCCGTCGGCGGCCTCCTTCTCCTCCTCGGCGTCCTCGTCACCGCGGTGTCGCGTCGCCGCACGCCGAGACCTGCTCCCGCCGTCGCTGACGCTGACCGTGACGGTCTGGTGTCGAAACCGCGGGAGGTCTTCACCGGCTGAGAGCCTCCTGAAAGGATCCTCTGACCGCTCGGGTGCCGACGCGGTCCGACGATCTTCAGCACGCTCGAGGAGCCCGGGTGGGAGCACAGGCCGTGTCGGACGAGGTCGTCCGCCGGGACGTCATCGACAGCCGGGCGCGCAGCATCGCCCACCTGTTCCGGCAGCGGGTCGCCGCGTCCGGGTCGCGCGAGGCCTTCCAGTACCTCGTCCCCGACACCGACGGCAGCGAGCGGGTCGAACGGCTCACCTGGGACCAGACCCGCGAGTGCGCGGACGCCTGGGCCGCCGGGCTCATCGCGCTCGGCGTCGGCCTCGAGGACCGCGTCGCGATCGCCTCGACGACGCGTCTCGAGTGGGTGCTCGCCGACCTGGCCATCATGACCGCCGGCGCCGCGACGACGACCATCTACCCGACGATGCTCGACGCCGACGTCGCCTTCATCGTCGCCGACTCGGGGAGCCGCGTCGTCTTCGCGGAGAACGCCGACCAGGTCCAGAAGCTGCGCGACCACCGGGCCCAGATTCCCGACGTGCTGAAGGTGGTCACCTTCGACGGCTCGCCCGACGAGACGGGGGCCGAGGGCCAGGACGGCTGGGTCATCACCGGTGACCGGCTGGCGGAGCTGGGTCGGCAGCGGCTGGAGGACGAGCCGGCGGTGCTCGACGAGCGCGTCGAGGCGCTCACGCCCGAGCACCTGGCCGTCATCATGTACACCTCGGGCACCACGGGCCGGCCCAAGGGCGTCCTCATCACCCACGACGCCCTGGTCTACGAGGGAGCCGGCGTCGACTCGGTCTCGCTGCTCAACGAGGACGACCTGCAGTTCCTCTGGCTCCCGCTGTCGCACGTCTTCGGCAAGATCCTGCTGATCCTGCCGCTCCAGATCGGGTTCTGCACGGCGGTCGACGGGCGGATCGACAAGATCGTCGACAACCTCGCCGTTCTCAAGCCGACGTTCATGGGCGCCGCCCCTCGTATTTTCGAGAAGGCTTACGCCCGCATCGGCATGATGTTCGAGCACGAGACCGGGGTGAAGAAGATGCTCATCGACTGGGCTCTGGGGGTAGGCGCCCAGGTGGCCTCGCTGCGCGAGAAGGGCGACCAGTCGTCGGGGCTGCTGGCGGTCCAGCACGCGCTGGCCGATCGGCTCGTCCTGAGCAAGGTGCGCGAGCGCTTCGGCGGGCGGGTGAAGTTCTTCATCTCCGGGTCGGCGGCTCTCAACCCCGAGGTCGCCCGGTGGTTCTCGTCGGTCGGGCTGCTCATCATCGAGGGCTACGGTCTGACCGAGACGAGCGCCGCGACCTGCGTGAACCGGCCGCGGGTGGGTCGCTACGTCTTCGGCACCGTCGGCTGGCCGCTTCCGGGAACGCAGGTCCGCACGGCCGAGGACGGGGAGCTGCTCGTCAAGGGCCCCGGCGTCATGCGCGGCTACCACAACCGGTCGGACGCCACGGCCGAGGTGCTCACCGAGGACGGCTGGTTCCACACCGGCGACATCGGTTCGGTCGACGACCGCGGCTTCGTGAAGATCACGGACCGCAAGAAAGACCTCTTCAAGACCTCGGGTGGCAAGTACATCGCGCCGTCGACGATCGAGACGACGTTCAAGGGGATCTGCCCGTACGTCAGCCAGTTCGTCGTCATCGGCGACGGCCGCAACTACGCGTCGGCGCTCATCACTCTCGACGCCGACGCGGTGACGCAGTGGGCCTCCGCGAACGGGCTCGGCGGCAAGGAGTATGCGCAGATCGTCACCTCCGACGAGGCCCGGGCGATGGTCCAAGGCTTCGTCGACCAGCTCAACGCCGGCCTCAACCGCTGGGAGACGATCAAGCGGTTCACCGTGCTCGAGCGCGACCTCACCGTCGACGA
>DATLQE010000421.1:0-5076 GCA_035535335.1 Lapillicoccus sp.
CGCCCGGGCACACGCCCGCTCCGGAGATCCGGTGGCCATCGCGCGATACCTCGGCGGCGACGACGGCCTCGACCAGGCGATCACGCAGTTCAGCGCTGGGTACGCCGACCAGAACAGCCGAGACTACGACGCCTTTGTCAAAGCCGTGGCGGACGGCCGACTCGACGCCATCCACGGAGTTTGATCCGGTGCACGGGGCTTCCTCCCCAAGCGCCAGCCGGGCGCCGCCTCCGACCATAAGCGGCCGAGGACAGCATGGCTATCAGCCGCACCCAGGCCAGCCAAGAGGGCTCCCGCTCGAGGATCTCGACCCGGAAACCAGGCAGCCACGCATCCGCAACAGCGACGGCCTTCTTCGATGACCGTTAGTCGGACGAGTCATTCCAACTCGAACTGTCCCTGTATTCGACGGTTCGAATTCGGGGCAACCACGGCGGCGGTTTGGAGCGGCGGGCCGGGAGCAGGATCACGTGGTTGGGGTTGACGGCACGCATCATACGTCAATTCGCCGATCCTTGAGGTGGCCGGGAAGACCGGGCCGGTTAGTCAGGACTCGGTAACCGCGTTGGCCTTGCCGCGTTTCACGGCGCCGAGGATGACCTGGATGCCGAGTCCCAGCACGACGAGGTCGAGCAGCATCTGCGCGGTGACGACGAGTCGGGCGGTCTCGACTTGGGCGGAGATGTCTCCGAAGCCCACGGTCGCGAAGATGGTCACGGTCAGGTAGAGCGCATCCGTCCGGGTGAGCGGCTCGGTGAACATCCCAGGATCCTTGAGGCTGAGGATGAGATAGATCGAGGCGAATAGGAGCAGGAAAAACGGAGTGGTGGAGGCGAGGGACTGGACCGCTCGGATGCCGGGATAATCCGAGCGCTCGATCGCGCGTACCTGCCAGGCGATTGTCCCGGCGAGCAGTGCTACGCCGATCACCAGCACGACGAAGACGTTGACGTCAGAGAGGCGGTCGAGTGGCAGAACGTAGTAGAGGGCAACCAGAACCACGGTCGTGGCAAGGGCCCGGAGCAGTCCACGCGTGATGAGCCAGCGTCGCCGCCGGGCGGTCAATGGCCCCATGACCGCAACCCGGGCATGGTCAGGCCTTCTGCCGGTGCAGCTCGGCTGCGGTGTCGATGGTGAGCCCTGCGCCGAAGTGTGGCCCGCCGCCGACGTTGTAGACGCCTTTGAGGCGTTTGGGGTACGAGCCGGCGTCGATGATCGCCTCGGACCAGGGGTCTAGGTGTTCCAGCAGCTCGTCCAGGTCGTCCCCGAGCGCGTCGAGGACGGGCCGCTCGAGCTCGTCGGTGCGGACCTCGATCTCCTCCCGGAACGCCCGGCCGGCTTCGGTGATCTGCTCGTCGCTGGTCGCCAGCCCTCGTCGCTGGAGTCGCTGGAATGCGGCGTCCATGTCTGCGTCGGTCCATCCGCGGCTGGGGGTGTAGGCCCGGGCCGGAACCCCCCAGTAGTCCTCGGTCAGCAGCAGGACTTCCACGGCGTCGGCACCGCCGACCGCCCACGAGATGACGTGGCTGTCGCCGCGATGCTCGCGGACCAGGTCGGCGGCCCGCCACATGTCCCCCATCGGAGTCCCGGGGAACCCGAGCGAGCGCAGCCCTGAGTACATCCCGCGGCCGGGCCATGGCGCGGCGTCAGCCGCCCGGCGCAGCAGTTCGGTGACCCGCGCCAGACCCTCGGGCTGCTCGCCGAGGACGCGCGTCAGCATCGCGGTCGCCGCTTGCAGCCGGGCCTGGAGGATCGTCTCTCGGTCGGTGATCTGCCACCCCGCCTCGACGCCCGGCACGACCACCTTCGGGTTGAAGACGCCGAACGCGGCGGCCACGACCTCCCCCGGCACCTGACCCAGGCAGGCGCCGCGACTGGTGAAGTAGGACTTCATCTCCGGGCGAGAGATGCCGTCCGCGCCCGCGGCGGCAGGACTTGGGTCGAAGCCAAGCGCCTGGTATGCCGCGTGCGCCTCGGGAGCGAAGTACACCCCGGCCGCGACCGGCTCCACCGCGTTGCGCAGCTGGCGGGCGTTCTCGTTGTAGTCGGTCGACATTGCGATCCACCTCTACCGTCGTGATTCCGCTGACTCGATCGCACCCCAGCATGAGCAACTTCCGCATCACGCACATCATGTGAACTCGCGCGCAGGTTCGCCCATCACGAGCGGTTCACCCGGTCCGGGGAGGATGCGGATTCTCGGCCCGGTACGCTTTTGGCCGTGGAGGGTCTCCTCCCGGCCGACTCTGGGGAGATTGAGCTCGAGCGTTCCTTGCTCGAGGTCAAGTTCTCGGTGCCGCAGCCTCGTCCGGGCATGGTCAGTCGCGCCGACATGATCGACGCGGCTCGGACAAGCGACTGCCGGGTGGTCGGCGTGACGGCGCCCGCTGGCTATGGAAAGACGACCCTGCTCGCGCAATGGGCCCTCGTCGAAGATCGTCGGGTCGCCTGGGTCTCCCTGGACCGCTACGACGACGACCCGGCGACCCTGCTCACCCTGCTGGCTTCGGCCTACGCTCGGGTCTCCCCGGGCAACGGCGACCTCGTTGCCGACATGGGTGGCTTGTGCGTGGACGCGTTGGGGCGTGCCGCCCCCCGGCTCGCCGCGGCATTCATGTCGAGCGCCGATCCGTTCGTGCTCATGGTGGACGACCTTCAAGAGCTTCACGCATCAGCGTGTTACGACGCCCTGGGCGTGGCGATCTCGGGGATCCCGCAAGGCTCCCAGTGGGTCGGGGCGAGTCGGTTCGAGCAGCCCCACCTGCCGCGGCTGCGGGCATCCGGCGACGCGGTGGAGCTCGAAAGGGACGACCTGGCCCTGGACGTGGCCGGAGCCGAGCAGGTCTTCTCCGAAGCCCGCCTTGAGGTCTCTCACGAGGTGGCCGCCGAGGTGACCGGCAGGACCGAGGGGTGGCCGGTCGGGCTCTACCTGGCTGCCATCATCGCCCGCTCCGACCGCGGCAAGGGGCTCTCGGTGTCCGGCGACGACCGGTATGTGGCCGACTACCTGTACCGCGAGTCGCTGATGCTGCTACCCAAGAAGACGCAGCGTTTTCTGCAGCGAACGGCGGTGCTCGACCAGATGTCCGCCGCACTGTGTGACGCCGTCCTCGGCGAATCTGGTGGCCAGGCCCGGCTGCGCGCGCTGGAGGCGGCGAACTCGTTCCTGGTCCCGCTCGACCGTCACCGGGAGTGGTACCGCTACCACGCGCTGTACCGGGAGTTTCTCCTCGGTGAGCTGCGACGCGTCGAGCCCGACGTCGTCACCAAGCTGCACCTGCGCGCCGCCGACTGGTACCAGTCCAACGGATCTCCCGTCCTGGCCATCGAGCACCTGCTGCACACCACCGAGCAGGACCGGTGCATCCAGCTGGTCACCGAACAGGTGCTGCCCACCTACATGGCCGGCCAGCTGCCGACCGTCCAGCGGTGGCTTGCGGCGCTGGGCGACTCCGCTGTCGAAGGCTATGCCCCGCTGGCCGTCCTGGCCGGATGGATCACCGCCCTGACCGGGCAGACCGCGGCGGCGGCACGGTGGGCGGCGGTCGTGGACGCCGCCTCGTTCGACCTGACGCCGCCGGACGGGTCGGCCTCGTTTGGCTCCGCGCGGGCCATGCTGCGCGCGGTCATGTGCGCCTCGGGGCCCGAGCAGATGATGGCCGACGCCAGCGTCGCGATGGATCAGGAGCCGCCGTGGAGCCCATGGCGCGACACGGCGCTCCTGATGGCCGGGCACGCGCACCTGCTCGCCGGCGACCAGGACGAGGCGGCGGCGCTGTTCGCGGAGACGATCAGCGTCGGTGCCAGCCTGGGCAGCACCGACAATCTCGTCGACGCCGCGGCCGAGCTCGCGCTGCTGGCGATGGATCATGGCCGGTGGGCCGAGGCGGCCAAACGGGTCGAACAGGCGCTCGACGTCATCGAGGAGCATCGACTGCACGACTATGCCGTCAGCGTGCTCGCCTTCGCGGTGGCGGGTCGCCTGGCCGTGCACCGCGGCGATCTGGCCGAGGCGGACCGGCAGCTCACGCGGGCGATGCGAGCCCGTCCGTCGTGCACCGTCGCGCTGCCCTTCATCGCGGTGCGCGCCCGGCTGCAGCTAGCCAAGGGGTACTCGAGCCGAGGAAACCAGGCCGCTGCTCGCCATCTGGTGCGAGAGATCGACGAGCTGGTACTGCGCCGGCCCGCGTTGGGCGCGCTCGTCGACCAGGTCGCGGAGGTCCGCCTGATGGTGGCCGCGAACGCCCAGCTCGGTGCCACCGGCGCGTCACCCCTGACCGGAGCCGAGCTGCGGCTCCTCCCCTACTTGCAGACCCACCTGACGATCGGCCAGATCGGGGAACGGCTGTTCGTCAGCCGCAACACCGTCAGCTCCGAAGTGGCGTCCATCTACCGCAAGCTGGGCGTCTCTACGCGCGACAACGCGGTGCTACAGGCAACCAGGATCGGCCTCCTCGGCGCCTGACCGCCGTCACCCCAGCCAGGGATGCGTCAGGCCTCGTCGACGTCGTGCCCCAGCGCCAGTGCCAGCTTTGGGGCTGCCGCCTCCACGCACGGCAGCCCGACCACCGGAATGACCGCCACCAGCACCTCGACGATCTCGGCAGCGGAGGCACCGGCATCGATAGCAGCATCGGCGTGGGCACCGTACGACGGAACGGCGCCACCGACGGCGACCAGCGCCGCCAGCCGCACCAGCGCTTGAGTTCTCGGATCAAGGATCGGATCGGGCCTCGCCGAACGGGGGCCCGGACCGCAGAAGACCTCCGCCACTAATTGCTCGTCGTGGAGCGACAGACGGCGTAGCAGGTCGGTGTAGTCCACGGAATTCCTTCTCTCGGGCGACACGCCCGACCCGCGGGCTGACGGTCCCCCGACTTCGGACTCGTCAGGCCATTGAACGCCGAGAAGCCCCTGCCGGCATCACACACATCACGTGAACCGGATCCGTGCCGGCGGCCGAGCGAACCCGGGATCCGGCACGGCTCAACGAACCCGAGCCGGATCTCGGTCCGTCTGAGCATTCCTTCACACAGTCCGTGTGATGACGCGCGCATCGGCCAAAACTACGTTTCT
>DATLQE010000422.1:0-13318 GCA_035535335.1 Lapillicoccus sp.
AACGTGTCCACGCAGCCCGCTCACAGGCCGCCTTTAACGGCCCGTAGTAGGGCGGCCGCACGTCCTCGACCGCCGCGGGCGGGTCCTGGTGCAACGGCGCGTCTTCGTGAACGGTCGCCCGCGGCGGGTCGTAGGCGGAAACCGAGGAAACCTGGACATAGCGGCCAAGGCGGCCCGCGAGAACGTCCGCCAACTGGTGTACGTGACGCGGCACATACGGGACACGTCAATCACCGCGTCCCACACGTCGCGCCCGTCGAGGGAGCGATAATCGCCGGACTGGCGGTCGCCAAACCGGTGCTCCACCTGACCCTCGAGTAACCCCGGATTCGTGTGCCCTCGATGGAACACCGTCACCTCGTGCCCGGCGGCGACAGCACTCTCCACCGCGTGACGACCCACAAAGGATGTGCCACCAACGAACAACATATGCAAGTCAGATCACCGCCTCAGGACCGAATCCCCCACCATCGTGGCTCCGGCCGGCTTGGCTGCCTGGCAGAGACGAAGGACCCCACGCTGGCAGCAGTGAACTTCGGGGTCCGACCACCCCGGCCATCCACTGCTCGTTCATACCGGACTGCGCGCGGAACGCGCGACCATGCTGGCGGGCCGCGTTGCCGCGGTGGTCGGGTGGCGGCAGCGAGGTGGCGTTGCTTGGAACCTGTCGTGGACTTTGCCCGGCCCGAGTCTGGATGCGTCAGAGGCGACTACCGCCCAGTGGATGAGGGGGTGCTGGTCGCCTTCCTGCGCCCGGTCCTCAGCAGAGAGGCCGCGGAAAGGAGGTTGAGGGAGACGGCGGCCGCAGTAAGGGGCGACCGTGCCCGCCGGCCCCCAGGTCACCGGTTTGCATCGCGAAGAAGCACGCGGTCGGCGTGCTCGGCTGCCGCCACCTCGGCCGGGCCAAGCAGGGTGAACTCCGGACAGCCCTAGGCAATGAACGGGCCCGTAGTAGCGCAGGTGTGCGCCTGGCCCAGCCTTCTCGCGGTCTCCGCCTGCATCCGGGTCCCGCTCGGCGTGCTCCGGCACAACGCGGTCTGGGTGACACCGCCTGCCCTGTTACCACGTTGAGCACCTCGCGGACGTTCGATGCGCCGCGGCCACAGGTCGAGAGCGACCCGAGCGGCGAAATGGACCAGTGGTTGAAGCCCGCCTTGACCACACCGGCTCGTGTGGGCCCTTTGCCTCGCGGCCATGGCGCGAGCTGCAACCGGTGTAATGAGGTAGTCGTTGGCAAGTACCGCCTTGCCCTCGATGAGTTGGCGGACGAAGATCTGCGCTGAAGTCGTCAACGTCAAGGTACCGCCGTGTCGGCTGGTCGCGGTGATGCGCCAAGCGGTGCGGACCAGCCGTGCCACCAGGCGGGAAGCAGCCCGCAGCCTCATGTCAGGGGACTCAGGCGGCCAAACCCCAGAAGTCTGGCGTTAAGGAGGCCGTGGAACCGGTGCCGGAACGGTCGGCCAGCGCGCGGGTAGTGGCACCCGGTCGGTCACCTCGTCGCCTGCAGGAGCTGCGTCCGTTGGAACACCTGCTCGTGGCACTTCGTCGAACGCGCGGGACTACGTGAGCAATAAGCCCAGGGCCGCTCGATATTCGGCGAGCACCCGGAACTTCGTACCCAAGCGGTCAAGGCCGCCCAACTGGTCGTCTTCGTCACGAGCGACGACCCACAACGAAGAGAAGTAACCCGTCTTCCGGCTCCAGGAGAGACACCAAGATGCACAACTACCCTGCCGTCCAGACAGTGGCGCCAGCCTCCCCCGCGGATCGCGCCGTCCGGGACGGGGAGGCGTTCGACGTGATTGTGGCCGGAGGAGGGCCCTCCGGCTTCATCGCGGCTATTGCCGCAGCCCGCAACGGCGCTCGGACCCTCGTCATCGACAGGTACGGCTTCCTCGGAGGTATGCCCACCAGCGCCGGTCTGGGTCCGATCTCGCCCTTCTACTTCCGGGACGAGCAGGTCATCAAGGGGATCCCACACGAATTCGTGCGAAGGATGGTCGACGACGGCGGTAGCACGGGCCACGTTCGCTGCACCAACCCGCATGGTAGCGGCGCGTACCTCTGCTTCTACGACCGCGAGTCCTACAAGTGGACCGCTTTGTCTATGGTCCTCGAGGCTGGTGCCTCACCCCTGTTCCACACGTTCGTCAGCGCGGTGGACCGCGTCGGCGAGCAAGTGGTCGCGGTGTACGTCACCAACAAGTCTGGGGTGACCCGGTACCGCTGCTCCGTCGTCGTGGACGCCACCGGCGACGGCGACGTCTGCGCGCTCGCTGACGCCGACTACGTGGTCGGACGCGCTGGAGACAACGCAGTCCAGCCGTCGACACTCATGTTCGACATGGCGGGCGTTGACACGAACCGTGTCAAGGCGTACATGGACGAACACTTGGACGACTTCGACTGGGCCTCAGAGATGGTCGCCGTCCACCGCTACTCGACCACTCTCCCCCAACAGCACTTCGTGGGACAGGGCTTCAAGAAGCTGGTGAAGGTCGGTCTCGAGTCTGGTGAACTTCACCTGGGACGAGACTCCATCCTATTCCTCACCACCTGTCATGACGGCGTCCTGCACTTCAACAGCACCCGCATTCCCGGAGTGGACGGCACGAGCGCGGAAAGCCTTACTCAGGGCGAGATCGAAGGACGGCGGCAGGTCATGTCGCTGTCACGCTTTCTGGTCAGGCATGTACCCGGCTTTGAGCGGGCGCACCTCATCGCCACGGGCACCCAGATCGGTATCCGGGAGAGCCGGCACGTCGTCGGTGAGTACGAGCTGAGCGCCGAAGATGTCATGACAGGACGACGACAGGATGACGTCATCGCTCGTGGCTACTTTCCCATCGACATCCACAACGTCGAGGGCAAGGAGGGCTACGGGGACGGCAGCGTCTGGGGCGAGCTTGAGGACTCGTACGACGTCCCATATCGGTGCCTGGTCCCGGCCCAGCTCGATGGGCTCATCATCGCGGGTCGCGCGATCTCCGCATCACATGCGGCGCACGGGTCCTTCCGGACGCAGGGAGGCGTGATGGCCATCGGCCAGGCCGCAGGCACCGCGGCCGCATTGGCCGTGGCAACCCGCCGCCAACCTCGCGCTATCGACGTCAAGGCGCTCCAACGGACGTTGGTCCACGATGGCGCCTCGCTACGCCGTAACGAAGCCGACGCTGCCGCGGAACAACAGCTGGCCAGGAACGCTGTCAACGCGGCCCTCGCTGAGGGCAGGATCTCGCGCAGATACCTCGCGGACGCCAGCACCTTCAGCGGCCGAGCCCCTCGTCTGTGAGCGCCCGGGGAGCCGTCCTCATCTCGTGACGTCGAGCGAACCTCAGATGTCGCCGTCAACCTGGATTGCCAGCTGTTCAGACAGAATGCGGCCACCCACGTCGGCGAAGCGAGCGCCAGTCATCGGCCCAGCCGCACGATGGGACGCAAACGTGCCGTTGGGTCGTTGGTCCGGCGCCGCTCAGGTGGTGAGTGACCACAACTTCTGCAACCCTGGTCATACCCCTATCTGACGTCTGAGGAGACGAACAGATGAGGACATGTGACGCGGCTGTGCAGTGCCGCTCAAGTCGAAGGGTGCGACGCCCGGAGGCCGCGAGGGCGCAGGTTCGCGTGCGCACAGCTCGTCCCTTGCGGTGCTTCTCCTATCCGAGCCACCGCGGTCGAGCCACTACCCGGGGCGCCAGGGATACCTACGTCGTGGAGTCGGGCGCACCCGCACACGCCCGCGAAACGCTGGTCCTGACTGCCTTCACACTGGCGGGTCTCAATGGCCTGCGACACAGACCACTTCTTCAACGAGCGGATACGAAGAGAGGCGTTCCATGACAACCGCACCGCGCGCTGATTTCGATAAGGCCTACGTCCGAAAGGTGACCGTATCGAGCCTCCTGGGCAACACCCTCGAGTACTACGACTTCCTCGTCTATGGCACCGCCGCGGCCTTGGTGTTCCCGCACGTCTTCTTCCCGCCCGGGCAGAGCGACTTCGTCAACACGCTCGCGTCGTTCGGCACCTTCGCGGTGGGGTTCTTCTTCCGGCCCATCGGCGGCATCTTCTTCGGCAACCTGGGGGACAAGCTCGGGCGCAAGGCCATCCTCATCACGACGCTGCTGGTCATGGGGCTCGCGACCTTCGCCATCGGCCTACTGCCCACCTACGAGCAGATCGGGATCTGGGCACCCCTGCTCCTGGTCCTGCTGCGCTGTGTGCAGGGCTTCGCCGTGGGTGGCGAATGGGGGGGTGCGATGATCATCGTGCTCGAGTCGGTGCCGCAGAACCGACGAGCCTGGTTCACCTGCTGGCCCAACACCGGCGGCTTTACCGCCCAAATCCTCGTTACCGGCATCTTCGCCATGATCGGCGTCTGGGGCAACATAGCGGACCATCCGTGGCTGTGGCGGATCCCCTTCTTCCTCAGCATCATCATCGTCGGCGTCGGTCTGTGGATGCGGCGCTCACTCGAGGAGTCACCCATCTACGACGACATGGTCGTCAAGGCAGAGGCCAAGGCCGAGGCCGCCAAGGCAGAGGCCGCCAAGATGCAGGCAGGCGGCGCCGACGGGTCCGTAGCGACGCTCACCCCGCACAAGCTGTCCGCGCACGACCGATTCCCCATCGTCCGGGTCTTCCTCGAGGACTGGCGCTCGATCCTGCTCATCATCGGCCTCCGCTTCGCGGAGTCCGTCCCCTACTTCCTGCTGACGGTCTTTGCGCTCAGTTACGGGACGAAGTTCGCCGGGGTCGACAGGCAGAACCTGCTCACCGTCATTCTCGTCATCTCGTTCATCGCGCTGCCCGCACACGGTTTCTTCGGCTGGCTGTCCGACAAGTACGGACGCAAGCCCATCTACATGTGGGGCGCGGTGGTCGGGGCGGTGATGGCGTTCCCGTTCATGATCCTGCTCAACACTGGCAGCATCTTCCTTATCGGTCTCGGCTACTTCTTGGTCCTCAACGTTGGACACAACGCGATCAACGCCGTGCAGCCGGCGTTCTTCACCGAGCTCTTCTCGGCGGACCGACGTTTCAGCGGGGCCGCCGCCGGCCGTGAGATCGCCTCGATCGTCGCCGGCGGCCTCACACCCTTCATCGCGACGGCTCTCGCCGGCTCTGAAGGCACGCACTGGCAGTGGGTCTCCGCCTACGTTCTCTTCGGTTGCATCGTCACCGCGATCTCGGTGAGGCTCTCGCCGGAGACGTTCAAGCGCGACCTTCACGCGGTCGAGGCCCCACCCAACCCGGTCAGGGAACTGATGTGAGGTGACTCTAGCTGTCGCGACCCCGGCCACTCCGCCCTGGCGGCAGTGTCACGCCTCGACAATCGTTCATGGCGTCGAGAGCGACCTCTTGTTGGCCTTCTTCGCCGGCACTCGGGAGGGGACCGCCGACAACGCGATCTACCTCGTCCGCGGCTCGAGGCACCACCAGGGCGGCGAGCAGAAGTCAGCGGGGGTCCCCACGCCGAGCTGGTCATGGTCCGCACCGACCGCGCTCACGGATGCCCAGGTCGCCCACTGGAACCCCGTGCTGGCCTGGTCTCCGCGAGGCAGGCTGACGCTGTTCTACAAGCGGGGCAGCCCCATCTCCCGGTGGCAGACGTGGCGGGCCACCTCACATGACGACGGGCGCACCTGGTCGCAGGCCGTTGAGCTCGTCCCCGGTGACCGCGGTGGACGAGGCCCGGTGAAGAACCCGCCCCTAGCGCTCGCATCCGGGCGCTGGGTAGCCGGGGCCTCGGTCGAGGCCGCCGGGCTAAGCGCGGGCACCGCGACCTGGGACTGCTTCGCTGACGTCAGTGATGACGACGGCGACACGTGGACGCGATCAACGAACGTCCCGATCGACCACGATGCGATCAACGGGCCCGGCGTCATTCAACCGACGCTGTGGAACGGACGCGAGGGGCTGGTCTTCCTCATGCGCAGCTCTACAGGGCGCGCCTGGCGGTCCGTCTCGACGGACGAGGGCGACAGCTGGAGCCCGGGCGAGGAGACCAATCTGCCGAACAACAACAGCGGACTATGCGCTGCACTGCTGCCCGACGGGCGTGTCATCTGCGCCCACAACACCTCGGACATCCCTTGGGGACCCCGCAATGAGCTGGCCCTGTCCGTCTCGACGGACGACGGTTCCAGATGGACGCAGGTGAAGCTTCTCGACTCCCTTCGGGCATCGACGAGCCGCATCACCCCCGACGACAACGGTGTCGACACCGACGGCGAAGGGGAACTGTCCTACCCCACCATCATCGTCAACGCCGACGACATCCTCGTCTCCTACACCCGTCAGCGACGCCACATCGTCATGGCGAGGGTGGCGACGTCGACCATCGACTGAGGACACGGCCGCATCATGACCGACCCCACCCGGAAGAGGAACGCCATGCCGACCCACGCGCTCGAAGTGCTGACCGCCGCCCCGGTCCCCTTCGCCAAGAATGGCAGCCTGCTCATGGACACCTTCGAGGCGATGCTGGCCCGGATCGGCCCGCACGTTCAGGGCGTGTTTGTCAACGGCACCACCGCCGAGTTTCCGGCGCTCGACGACGGCGAGAGGTCAGAGCTGCTCAAGGCTGCCGTCTCAGCGATGGGGGCCGACAGGGTCGTGGCCCATATCGGAGCGCCAAGCCTCCGTCAGGTTCTGCGGTGCGCCGAGTCCGCCGCTGGTTTTGGTGTCACTCGGATGGCGGCACTCACCCCGTACTACCTACCGTGCGACTTCGAGCAGGTCCACGAGTTCTACGCCGCGATCACCAGCGAGGTTCCCGGTGCGTCGCTCTTCGTCTACCTCTTCCCCGAGCGCAGCGGCATCGACGTCTCGCCTGAGGAGCTGGCGCGACTCACCGCCATCGACGGAGTCGCCGGCGCCAAGCTGAGCGGCCGTCCCAACGAGCAGTTCGCGCGGTACGTCGAGCTCGCCGCCCCGGGGTCGCTGGTCTATTCCGGAGACGACGGCTCGTATCCGCGTGTGGCGGCAGCTGGTGGAGCAGGGATTGTCTCCGGCGTCTCCTCGGCATTTCCGGAGCTGTTCGGCGAGCTCACGTCGGCCCTCACCTCCGAGGAACCGGAGGTGAACGTCAAAGACGTGCAGGATCGTGTCACTTCCGTCGTGCAGGCGGTCGGACCCACCATCGCGCGGCTCAAGTACGCGCTCGAATCCAGATACGACGAGACGTGGGGTACGCGAATGCCCATGCCTGCCGTCGACGAGGAGACACGGACGGTCATCCGCTCGTTGTTGCCCGGCGGACCCCAGGGGGCCGGGCCAGAAGAGCGGCAACGGCGCCTGACCGCCAACTACCAGTGACCACCTCCCCCGTCTCGGCGGTGCTCGGCGTCGACGTCGGCACGTCGAGCACCAAGGGCGTTCTCGTCTCAGGAGACGGCACGGTCCTGCGGAGTGGGGTCCGCGAGCACTCGGTCGACCATCCTCGCCCGAGTCAGTTCGAGATGGACCCGCGAATCTGGACTGAGGAGTTTGTCTCGCTCAGCCGGGAGCTGGTCGGCGACGACGTCCAGGTACAAGCGGTGGGCGTGAGCGGCATGGGTCCGTGCGTCGCGCTCGCCGACGACCGTGATGAGCCAACGCGGCCGGCGATCCTCTACGGAGTCGATATGCGGGCAGGAGCTCAGATCGAGCGCCTGAACGCCGAGCTGGGTTCCGCGCCGATTCTCGAGCGCTGCGGCTCCGCCCTCACCAGCCAGGCGGCCGGGCCGAAGATCGCGTGGGTCAAAGAGAATGAGCCGGATGCCTACCGGCGCTCGGTCCGGCTGTTCATGCCGTCGACGTGGCTTGTTCGGATGCTCACCGGCGAGTACGTCCTGGACCACCACTCGGCGAGCCAGTGCACTCCCCTCTATGACACCGAGGCGCTCGACTGGCACGAACCATGGGTGTCGCGGATCTGTCCCGAGCTGGAGCTGCCGCGGCTGCGCTGGGCCGGGGAGGCCGCCGGGAACGTCACCCCCGCGGCGGCGGAGCGCGCCGGGCTTCCACCCGGCATCCCGGTCATCACCGGAACGGTCGACGCCTGGGCGGAGGCGGTGAGCGCGGGTGCCCAGCACGTCGGTGACCTCCTGCTCATGTACGGCACCACGATGTTCCTCGTCAACACCGTGGCCGAGCGGGTGAGCCACCCGGCGCTGTGGGGCACCGTCGGGGCGTTGCCGGGCACCCGCAACCTCGCCGGAGGGCTCGCGACGTCAGGGTCCATCACGACCTGGCTGCGCGACCTCACCGGCTCCGGGTATGCCGAGCTGTCCGCGCTCGCGGCGGAGTCGCCCGCAGGCGCCCGGGGCCTACTCATGCTGCCGTACTTCGCCGGCGAGCGGACGCCCATCATGGACCCGCAGGCCCGCGGCGTGCTCGCTGGGCTCACCCTCGCGCACACGTCCGGCGACCTCTACCGGGCGGCGCTCGAGGCGACCGGCTTCGCCGTTCGGCACAACGTCGAGGCAATGACGGCGGCCGGCGGCGATATCCGCCGCGTCGTCGCGGTCGGTGGTGGCACCACCGGGTCGCTCTGGACCCAGATCGTCTCGGACATCACCGGCCTGACCCAGGTCATCCCCACCCAGACCGTAGGCGCGAGCTACGGCGGCGCCTTCCTCGCCGCCTCGCTCATCGCACCGGTCTCCATCGAGGACTGGAACCCGCCTCTGGAGCTGCGCGAGCCGAACCCGGACAACGCGGACCGCTACGACCACCTGTACCGGTCCTACCGCGACCTCTACCTGAGCACGGCCGACGTCGCCCACGATCTCGCCGCGCTGCAGGAGCAGGACTCGATGCACCAGCCCGCACCAGCCCAAGGAGCCGCCTCGTGACCACCTACGCCTTCCCGACTTCCCGCACCTCGGTCACCGCCGTGCCCGGGGCGGTCTACATGGTGGCCAGCGGCGACCTGCGCCTGGGCGCAAACCGGACGTGCTGGCCGACGCAGGAGAGGCTCGAGGCCGACGTGACTGCGGCCTTCAAGGCGCTCGGCCGCGAGGTGCGCCGCGGACATCCGGTCGACTCGGACAAGGGGCACGGCTTCATCGACAGCCAGCGCGCCGGCATCGAGGTGTTCAAGGCGCTCCCCGCCGACGCTCCGCTCGTCGTCGTCGAGGCGGTCTGGCAGTACAGCCACCACGTGCTCGCCGGGCTGCGGACGCACCGGGGGCCGATCCTCGTGCTCGCCAACTGGAGCGGGCAGTTCCCTGGCCTCGTCGGGCTGCTCAACCTCACGGCGAGCCTGACGAAGGCCGGCGTGGCCCACTCGATTCTGTGGAGCAAGGACTTCACCGACGACTGGGCCAGAAACGGGCTGCGCACCTGGCTCCAAACCGGCACGCTGAGCCACGACCTGAGCCACGTGCGCGACATGGGCGACCTGCGCGACAGCGAGGAGTCTCGGCTCGGCCGAGCCCTCGCGCAGCAGCTGCGATCGGACAAGGCGATCATCGGCGTCTTCGACGAGGGCTGCATGGGGATGTACAACGCCATATTCGACGACGAGGTGCTCAATCCCCTCGGCATCTTCAAGGAGCGGCTGTCCCAGAGCGCTCTGGTCGCCGAGATGGCCCGCGTCTCCGACGACGAGGCCCAGGCGGTGCGCCGCTGGTTGGACGACGCGGGTCTCACCTTCCGCACCGGCAACGACGACGAGAACGAGCTGACCGACGACCAGCTCCTCAGCCAGTTCCGGATGTACATCGCGGCAGTCCGCATGGCTGACGACTTCGGGCTCGACGCCGTGGGGATCCAGTACCAGCAGGGCCTCAAGGACACCGTGCCGGCGAGCGACCTCGCTGAGGGCCTGCTCAACAACGTCCAACGGCCGCCGGTGCGTTCGCGCGACGGCGCACGGGAGCTGTATGCCGGTCGGCCCCTACCGCACTTTAACGAGGTCGACGAGGGCGCCGCGGTCGACTCGCTGGTGACCAACCGCATCTGGACGGCCATGGGCCTCGACCCCGCGACGACCCTGCATGACATCCGATGGGGTGCCCCTTATGGAGGAGACTTCGTCTGGGTGATGGAGATCTCCGGCGCCGTGCCGGCCTCGCACAACGGTGGCTACGACAAGTCGTACAGCATGCGTCAGCCTTCGATGTACTTCCCGCTCGGCGGTGGAACGCTGAGCGGGGTGTCGCGCCCCGGGGAGATCGTGTGGTCGCGGGTCTTCCTCCTCGAGGGCGCTCTCCACGTCGACCTCGGCAGGGGCACCGTCGTCGAGCTCCCCGAAGCGGAAACCCAGCGTCGGCTCGACGCGACAACGCCGCAGTGGCCGATCATGCACGCGGTCCTGCACGGCGTCGGCCGCGACCAGCTCATGGCCCGGCACAAGGCCAACCACCTCAACGTCGTCTATGCGCCCGACCCCGCGACCGCTGACCAAGCCCTCACCGCGAAAGCCGCCTTCTTCGCCGAGCTCGGCCTCCAGGTGCATCTCTGCGGTGACGTCACCGTCTGACCGGCGCCAAACCCCGCGCTGCCGCTGAGGAACGGGCCGCGGTGCCTGCAAGCCGACGTCGAAAGCGAGTTCCCTTGGCCCACGCGGGAGAGCACCTCGACACAGCGGCCCCTCTCCAAGCAGCGGCTGCTACCGCATGTTCACCGACACAACGTCCGGGTCCCTGCGCACCGGCACCCGAGGGCGCTTCTCGCGCAACTATGGTCCGGCAACACCGTGCCACTTGGCGGCTCGATCCCAATTGCGCTTCCTATCTCGAGGCTCAGCCGATTCACGAGACGGCCGCCGCCCAGCAGGCCGTCGGAACCTCTGGCCAAGCCCATCAACATGGTGGCAGCGCCACTGGGAGCTCACCGGATTGGTCGACGACATCGAGGCTAGCTGCGAAGAAGGTGGCAGAGATAGCTGGCTGACGTGGGAAGGGCGCGGCGCGCCCGCCTCAACCAGCCAGACCCCTCGCCCGTGGTTGAAATGCTCGAAGCCGACGCCGACGAACACCTCGGCTTCGCCTTGGTCTCAGCGCGCAAGCGCTGACCGTCCCCCGTCAAAACCCTTCTCTGACACTCAGCCGACGCACACAGATGCCGGGTGTGCGGATCGCCGACAACACCAACCGCAGGCAAGGCCTTCTCGCTCGACTGACAGTCGGGAGCGCCGCCGTGTCGCGGGCGGGAGGCGGGTCGTGCCCGTGAGCGGTCCCCTTATGCGATCGGGGTGCTCGCCAGGGACACGAGAGTCGCGGCCACCAGAGCCGCCGCGACGGCAGGCATGAACCATCCCGGCCGCGCCCGGGCGCGCCACAGCGACCAGGTAGCGACCACCGCCAGCAGGATCCCCAACACGATGCTGCCGATGTGGCCGACGTCGGTCAACGGGCGCGCCTCTTCGCATACCGGCGGGCAGTACACGATCGGGAAGCCGTTGGTCAGCGCCGCCCAACCGGCGCCGAGGATGCCGGCGCTGGCGACACCGCTGCCGTTGCCTTGAGCACCGGCCATGAAGGAGATCGCCCACCAGACCTGGATGAGCGCGACACCGACAAGCGTTGCCGCCTCGGTCAGACTGAGCGTCCCGTGCAAGTCGAACAGGCCCACGCCGAAGTCGATGATGATGTGCAGCGCGCTGACGAACATCGTTGCCAGACCGACCCACAGCCACGCTGGCATCCGCCAGTTGCGGCCGGACCACGCGAGCTGTTCGCTTCCCACGCAACCACTATTGGCTAGACGAGGCGGTTGCATGAGGTGTTTAGCGTCTGCGCCAATCCGGTGCACCGAACGCCCCAAGCATGGCCGCTGTCGGGGTCGCCCGAAGATGCCGCGGGAACGGTGCCACCTTCCGCCGCGAGCCGGCGTCAAGAGTGCGCCTGAGGCGCCCTTGTCCTGAGGCCACCATCCGCTACGCCCTGGGCTGCGCGCGGCGCCGTTCGGCGGCGCTGGAGCCTCATCGGTGCGTCGTTGTCCACGGTGACGCGGCCGCCGCCAACGCGTTGCAGGTCCTCCAGCCCCGGCCAGGGGCCGAGACCGGTTTCGTCTTCGTCGACCCCGATAGCTTCCTCGGTGATCCCACCTACGACCTCGGCGTCGCGCTGCGCGACTGGACCCTACAGCTGCTCGGCGCAGGCGACCCGGCCCGGCTGCTGCGCCGGTACTGCCAGGTCCTGGCCGCCACGAGCGGGATGGATCCCGCGGCGATCTGGGACTGGGGTTTCCTCGAGCGCGTCTCCACCGGCCTGTACGTCCTGTCCCTCGGCGCCGATCAGCTCGCTCGCCCTTCCTCGCCACCGCCGAAGCGATCACCCCGTCCCCCTACGACTGACGGAACGAACCGGTCCCACACCGCACATGGACCCGGGCTGTTGGCCGCAGTGCGCGGGACGCGCGAGTCTGCCGCAAGGCGCTCTCCGGGCCTGCGTCCCTTCGCCGCCTGAAGACCCGCCGGGATCACCGGCTCGGTCTAGCCTCGACTGGTTCGAGATGCCTGGCCGCGTTGGCGGCGGGCGAGGTCGGGCCGGCTGTCGGGTCGCCGCGTGAGGTGATCACTGTGTCCACTCCTACAACCGTTCTGCCGTTCCAACCAGCAACCATGTCCACCGCCCAGCTGGCGGCAGTCTCCTACCTCGCCCGCTACGCCGGCCGCACCCACGCCCTGTACGCTTTCCAACTGCGGAAGTGGTTCAGCTGGTGTGACAACAACGGACTCGACCCGCTGGTAGCGGTCCAGCGAGCTCATGTCGAGCTGTACATCCGCCAGCTTGGCGAGCGCGGCCTGATGGACTCCTCGGTGGTCACGAGCATGCACGCACTCCGCGGCTACTTCCGATTCGCGCACATCGACGGCCTCATCCCCGCCGACCCCGCTGTCTACGCCAGGCTGCCCAAGATCCACCGCGACGACTCCCGGACACAAGGCCTGGACCGGCTCGAGTTGATCCGGTTCCTCCAAGTTGCCCAGACCATCACCGTCCACCACGGCGCTCTCGTGTTCCTGCTCGGCATCAACGCCCTGCGCTCCTCCGAAGCCGCCGCGGTCCGGATCGAGGACTACGCCGACACGCTGCGCGGGTACCAGGTCCTGCACCTGGTCGGCAAGGGCAACAAGCCCGCGACCATGCCGTTGACCGTGCCGGTGCTGCGGGTCCTGGAGGCTTGCCGCGGACAGCGCGTCAGCGGGCCGCTGATCCTGCGACCGATTCTTTGTCATCGGACGCGCGCTGACGGCGAGCATCGCCGCCGTGTGGCACGCATTGTCGGACACCGCCGCCCGCGACCAGTGGTTCGGCGGCGCGCCGGAGTTCGAGGTCGCCGACAGGATGCACGACTTCCGGATAGGCGGGCGGGCGACCGA
>DATLQE010000423.1:0-3463 GCA_035535335.1 Lapillicoccus sp.
CTTCCGCCTCAACCAGAACATCCCGCCCGCCTAATCAGTTGTGAAAGGGCTGTCCTAGCCGCCACCGTGCGGCGGCTCGATGCTGGGTTGGGAGCCAGCCCGATCGACGTGGAGCGGTGGCAAGAGCAGAAAGAGAGGGACCGAGGCGGTCGCTGTCCGCAGCAGCTTGGCCTCGTGCTGGGATCAATGGATCACCGTGTCACTGGAAGGGGGACAGCAATGCCTCAAGATATCGAGTTCGACGCCGAGGGAGCGACGCTAAGAGGCTGGCTCTACCTGCCCGAGGGAATCAGCGGCCCGGTCCCCGCCATCGTCATGGCTCACGGCTTCTCCGCCGTCAAGGAGATGTACCTCGACGCCTTCGCCGAGGCGTTCACCGAAGGTGGGCTGGGGGTGCTGGTGTTCGACAACCGCAACTTCGGCGCCAGCGACGGCGAGCCACGCCAGGAGATCGACCCCTGGGCGCAGGTGCGCGACTACCGCCACGCGATCACCTACGCCCAGACGCGCCCCGAGGTCGACCCCGAGCGGGTCGGGGTGTGGGGGTCCAGCTACAGCGGCGGCCATGTGCTGGTGCTCGGGGCGATCGACAAGCGCGTCAAGTGCGTCGTCGCCCAGGTCCCGATGGTCAGCGGCTTCCGCAACTTCCAGCGACTGGTTCGCCAGGACTTCCTGGCGCCCAACCGGGCGGCCTTCGAGAAGGACCGCGCCGCCCGCTACCGGGGGGACCCGCCAGCAATGGTGCCGGTGGTCGACCCCGATCCCTTGGCGGTCTCGGCTCTGCCCACCCCTGACTCCTGGGAGTGGTTCAGCGAGACCCGCAAGAGCCGGGCGCCGGCCTGGAGCAACGAGGTCACCCTGCGGTCTGTGGAGATGTTCATGGAGTACGAGCCGGGCGCCTACATCGAGCGCATCAGCCCCACGCCGCTGCTAATGGTGGTGGCTGCCGACGACCATCTGACCCCGGCCGACCTGGCGTTGGAGGCCTACCAGCGGGCGCGTGAGCCCAAGCAGCTGGCGCTGCTGCCCGGCGGCCACTTCGACGCCTATGTGGAGGACCTCGACGCGGCCAGTGGCGCGGCCCGCGACTGGTTCCTCCAGCACCTGGACTCACGGGGGTAGCGGCTCCCGGTTGTCGCGCTCCACATCGCCCACGCCATAGCGTTAGTCCAGTGCGGTTCTGGGCAGGCAGCACCTGCCCGCAACGGTGATTCGCCCGGCGTGTTGTGGCTTCGTCGACGTCGAAGGAATGACCAGCTTGACCCATATCATCTCGGCGACGACTGTTTCAGGCCTCTGACCTGCAGGTTTGGTGCCCCTGGCAGGACTCGAACCTGCAACCTACGGATTAGAAGTCGACCCACGACCGTTCAGGCCGTGTTGCAGCGTGCCGTTCCGGCTGGTCAGGTTGGATGAGCCGTCCAGCTGATACGACGCTGTCGTATGGTGTAGTGCCTGGCGGAATGACCAACGGAATGACCAAGTTGTCGCCAGCGCGCGCTCGACCCGCCTCCAATGGCCGCGGTTACTCCGGCGAGTTCGGTCAGCTCGACGGTAGCGAATGTGGCTGACCCCGACCAGCTGCCCTCGTGCTCTGCGCCTAGGAGGGAGCGGGCTTTCCCTGGGCGAACCAGCTGGGTGAGCGGAGCGCCTGTCAGGGCCGTGCCATTAGCCGCGCAGGAGCCGCCGACGAGGCGAGGGGTCGGGCCCGAGTGGCCCGGCCCCCTCCCAGCGCTAGGGCGTCTTGTCGCCGTAGATGTCCTGATCGAGGCCGCCGGCGCGCGGGCAGGTGTCGCCCGTGATCGAGCCGTCGGGGAGCGCGGTCCGGCATTGCAGGACGTCGGCCCCGGGGTCGTTGTCGTCGTCGCCGGCCTCACGGAGGTCCACGCCGCCGACGGTGTTGCGGTAGTCGGTCCATACGCCGAAAGACGTGTCCCCGAGCGAGCTGACCCAGATGTAGTCGCCGAGGAACGGCACCGTGCGCCCGCCGAACTGCTCGAAGTTGGGGTTGGAGCTGACATCGGTGATACGGGTGGACGGGGCGATCGTGGTGCCCCGGTCGGCCGACCGGGACGCGTACACGTCGAGGGAGGGCACGACGCTGCGGTTGGCGCAGTTGCCGACCGGCCGCGTCGGGGAATAGCACGGGTCGTTGCGGCTGTCGTACCAGATGAAGTGGAGCACCCCGCCGTCGGCGGACACGTCCGCCCAGAACTGGTGGCCCGTGCCGGCGTTCCGGTCCGTCGGGTCGATCAGCTTCGGCGTTGTGGTGGCACCGGTAGCACCGTTGAGCCGCATGAAGTAGACGCCGCCCTGGCCGCCGGTCCCCGGCTCGACCGTGCCGAATGTCGTTCCGGTCGGGGTCTCTGTGCCTGGGATGGTCTGCTCGAACACGACATAGATCGTCTCGTCCGAGGCGGCAGCGTACTGGTCGGCCGTCGCCCGGGGGGCGGCGTCGACGCGCGGGTAGGTGTAGCCGGAGGCGCACGCTTCGGTGAAGTCACCGCAGTCGCGGCGGGTGCCGGCTGGGGCGTCGGTCTCGTCCTCGCCGACGTTGTCCTCGGCGCCGACCTGCGCCGGCTCGGGTGTCGCGGCCGACCGGTCGACGTAGGTGAACCGGTTGAACGTCGTGAGGAGCTGGGCCGGGGAGAACGTCGCCCCACAGTCGGTCGACTTGTTGTAGAGGATCGCGTCGTAGGTGCGATTGCCCTGGTGCAGGGTGGCGTCGTAGGTGACGTAGACGTGGCCGTTGGCCGTTACCGCGATCTCTGGATCTTGGACGTCGTTCGCGCTCTTGGTCAGCAAGGTGCCATGGGAGAACGTGGCGCCGTGGTCGGTCGACCGGTAGAAGTAGATGTTGGACCCGCCGTTGCCGACAAACCGCGAGTTGGCGAAGTAGACATTGTTGCGGCACGCGCTCTGCGACCGGTCGGCCTCGATCGCCGTCTTGTCCTGGAACTTGCCGAGCAGGTTGGGGGCTGAGGTTCCGCGCGCCACGATCACGCTGCGCGCGAACTCTTTACCGTCGTTGACCGTCGCCCCGCCCGGGCCCTGGGGGTTGACGAACGTGGCGACCCAGACGTCGCCGAACGTCTTTGTCGTACCGGCCGGATCGCCGGACGCCTCGGCCCCGGCGAACAGTCGTCCCTCGGCGTCCCAAGCGAGCACCGGGTCGCCTGCCGTGGCGGTGCGGACCTGCGCACGCG
The DNA here is from genome assembly GCA_035535335.1 of Lapillicoccus sp. Lineage (GTDB taxonomy): Bacteria > Actinomycetota > Actinomycetes > Actinomycetales > Dermatophilaceae > Lapillicoccus. The sequence continues at coordinate 3,207 of DATLQE010000423.1, forward strand.
CCGCGTACGGCGAGGCGTCATCTGGGTAGCCGGGCACCAGCGAGCTGGCGAACGACGCACCACCGTTCTGCGACCGGTAGTAGCCGAGCCAGATCGGGCCGGAGGGAATCGGGGCCCCGAACGCGTCGACACCGTCGTTGTAGACCCCGCAGTAGTCATTCGAGCTGCCGACGATGACCTGAGTGTTGCGCGGGTTCACCGCCACCGAGGGTTCGTTCTCACGACCCCGCGAGCGGGAGCACTCGGTGAGCGTCGCG
>DATLQE010000424.1:0-3507 GCA_035535335.1 Lapillicoccus sp.
AACCGGGACAACTTCCTTCCCCTGACGCCGACCGCCGGGATGCGCATCGCAGTGATCGGCGAGCTAGCTCGGACACCGCGCTATCAGGGCGCTGGCAGCTCTGCGGTCAACCCGACGCGTGTGGTCTCAGGCTTGGACGCCCTCACTACCCGAATCGCCGACGCCGGGGCGGAGCTGCACTTCGCCCCCGGCTATTCCCTGACTGAGAAGCACCAGCCCGCGGACGCGATCGAGGACGCGCTTGCCCTCGCCTCTCGCTCCGATGTCGTCATCTGTTTCCTCGGCCTGCCCGGGCACTACGAAGCGGAGGGCCGCGACCGGACGACTATCGACTTGCCCGCCGACCAGCTGGCCCTTCTCGACGCGCTCGAGGATGTCCCGGCGACGACAGTCGTCGCGCTCAGCAACGGCTCCGCCGTCACCACGGCCGCTTGGCGGGATGGCGTTGATGCGATTGTGGAGTTCTGGCTGACCGGCCAAGCGCACGGCGACACTGTTGCCGATGTGCTGCTCGGCGATGTCAACCCCTCCGGAAAGCTCGCCGAGACGGTGCCCGTCAGGCTGGCCGATACGCCGTCGTTCCTGAACTTTCCTGGCGAGCACGGCAAGGTCATCTACGGCGAGGGCATCTATGTGGGCTACCGGTACTACGACGCCCGCTCGATTGCCGTTGACTACCCCTTCGGCCATGGGATGTCGTACACGACATTCGAGTACGCGGATCTGCGCGTCACCACACACGGCGTCGCCGACCAGCTCGCCCTCTCCATCGAGCTGTCAGTCACAAACACAGGGACCCGTGCGGGCGCGGAGGTTGTGCAGGTATATCTGACCGACCGATCGGCAACCGCCCGTACACCGCCGCTGGAGCTCCGGGCTTGGGAGAAGGTCCGGCTCGAGCCCGGGACTTCGACGATTGCCCACCTCGACATCACGCGCGAGGATCTCGAGCACTGGAGCGGGGCGGCTCGCGCATGGGTCTACGAGGGCGGCCCCGCCACCGTCCATGTCGGCTCATCGTCGCGCGACCTCCGCCTCACAGAAGACATCGACATCCCAGGCGACCCCGTCGTCATCCCGCTCACCATTTGGTCAACCTTCCGCGAATGGCTTACCCATCCGGAAGTGGGGCCTCAGGTGCAGCGCATCCTTGACGAACGAGGAGGCATCAAGGGCCGGATGGCCGACTTGTTGAGCGATGAGACAGGGCGAGACTCCGTCCTCGAGGTGCCCCTACAGTCACTGCTCGAGTTCCCCGGTGTGCCGCTGACACTCCAAGACACAATGGCTTTCACAGGCCAGCGATCCTGATACCGGCGCGCGTCACAGTCAACGACAACGACGTCTCGACCCACCTGCCAGGCGACTCGGATCACGATTCCGTCTCCTAGACCGGGTGACTACGATCGAGGCTGTGACGACCGCGTCGCCGCAGTCCCAACCCGAGGTCCTGACGGTGGGTCTCGGCGATGCAGGCCGACTATCGCGGCGAAGCAAATACCTCCTGGTCGCTGTGGTTCTGGCGCTGCTGGCGGGACTCCTGCTCTGGCGATTCTGGCCGGCTCCGGTGCCGCTGTTCTCACTTTCGGACGTGCAAGGTGTGTACGCAGGTATGGTGCGCTCCGATGGGACGAATGACGCCTCCGTGATCGACCGTCGCGGGTCAAGCGAACAAGACGGATACATCCTCCCAGCAGCATGTGAGCCGTTGTTCGAGGCAACCGTGTTGAATCGTGTCCCGCGAGAGGCGCTCGACGGCGTCTCCACCTACTGGCAGGTGGATCGCTCGGCCGTCTCGCTTTTCACCTATCGATTCGCTGATGTGGCAACCGCCGACCGGGAGTACCAGCGACTCGCCGCCGTGCTCGACAACTGCCAGGACGTTCCGGTTCAGGTGCACGCGCGCCCGGCTAGCCGAGGCATGCTGACCGTCACCCCGCCCTCCGTCGGCACCGATGCGCCACCGCAGATCGCCTACGTCCTGACCACGAACGACGGAACCAAGTTGGCGGTTCACGTACTCGAGTTCGATAACACGATTAGCTGGCAGTTTCGCTACGAGCCGCTGCTCGGTGCCTACCTGCCGCTGACAGCAGAGCGGGTGATGGAGTCGCTCACGGATCAGATGCGTGCGGTCCAGACCTGCATCGCTAGTGTGCGGCCGGGGTGTCGTTGAGTGTGGCGGTCGCGGTCTGGCCGGCGGGAGTCGGATCTGCACATCCACGCCACTACCGGCGAAATCATCCGAGAGTTGATCCTCAACCCGGCCGTCGACTACAACAAGGCTGGCCTCTTTTCACCGGACGATGGGAGTACTTCAGCATGTTCGTCGAGACCATTTACGCGGCCCGGCCAGGCCTTGTCTAGTCCGGGGATCGGTTGAGGTTCGCTGGTATTTGAGAACTGTCCGATTCTGGTCGGTGAGGCGAGGCTAGATCGGCCCTTACCTCGGCACCGTTGACTTTCATGCCGCCCACCGAGACCCGACCCCCAGCCCCGACATCACGACGGTCCAGTCACTCCTGAGGGCGATTGATCGGACCGTCGTCGTGGGCGGTCAGCCGCTGGTCTTTGCCAGCCCTGGCGTTCACCTTGTCCGCGGCGATCTTGAGGATGACCCGGCCTTCAGGGCCGACCGGGTTCGGGTAGCTGTCAGTGCCCAAGTATTTCCTGGCGAGGAAGTCGATGTGGTCGCGGGCCTCCTGGCCGCCCACGGTATCGACGAGGTGACCGCGGACCTCGGCGTAGTCCCACGGGTGGTCGCCCGGAATCAGCACGGTGATCCGCGGGTTGCGCTGCAGGTTCTTGTAGCGCTGCCGCACGGGCACGGTGTTGACGAGCAGGTACTCGCCGTCGGTGTCGATCCAGGTGTACTGCGCCTGGGGCCGCCCGTCAGGCATGAGCGTGACGACGGTAGCCAGGTTTGCACCCATGGCCAGGCGGACGACGTGGTCCTCTAGCGGCATCTGCTCCTCCTCCAAGGTGTCTGCGAATCAGTGTGACCGCTGTGATCTCGAGGCCTTGGGCTTGGTCGGCCGCAACCTGCCACGTCCGGCGGCGAGATCGACCCCCGGTCAGCCTCGCATGTCAGCTCGCCCCGCCCCCTCTCGCGCGCCGACTGCGGTAATGGCTCGTCGGACGATCGCTGGCAATGTAGGACCTAGCATTCTCTGCGGACCTTCGGGGCGACCGCGAAGAAGGCGGTGTGAGAAGTCTGCTCGGGCCGGTGAGGTCGGGAGCCTGCCAAGTCGGCATGATGAAGAGAAAGAAATCGCCGGTTCCTTCCGGACATGGTGGTGACTTAAGCACATAAACCCAGACCGATCGAAACGAGTACCGAAGGAGGACATGTCGCAATGAAGACCCCGCGAATCGTGTCGCCGCAGGAGTGGGATGCCGCGCGCGAGAAGCTGCTCGTCAAGGAGAAGGAGCTGACCCGCGCCCTCGACGCTATGGCGGCCGAGCGCCGGCGGATGCCGTGGATGGCCGTAGAGAAGGACTACCGCT
>DATLQE010000425.1:0-3912 GCA_035535335.1 Lapillicoccus sp.
ACCGGCTCATGCGACCCCGACCGCCGCCGCCCGGCCCGGCGACCCACCGTGGTCCGCTGCCGCATCGCCGTCATGAGGTCCAGCGGCTCCTCCTCGGGCGACGATGTGGCCCCGGGCCGCCGCGGAGACGCGCCCACCCCACCCTCGGCCTCGACGTCGTAGACGCTCGATGCGCGTGTGGGCACCGGTGGCAGCGGTCCGACCGCGGCGGGCTCGTCGGCGCTGAGCCACCGGGCCTCGTCCTCGGCCGGCTCTACCGTCCTCAGCACCGGGTCGTAGGTCCACACCGCCTGCCGCTGCCGGCCGCCGGCGGCGAACGTCAGCACGACCGTCCAGTGCCGCTCCTCGACGGCACGCCACGAGTCCCAGACGTTCCGGTCGGGATCCACTCCGCGCTCCCGCATCCGTTGGGCGACCCGCCCCTGGAGCGTGGGCGCCGCCGATCCGCCCGCACCAGCCGCACCGGAACCGCCCCGTGTCCGGACCCGGACCAGCCGGGCCTGCTCGGCCATGTGCACGCGCTCGGCGACGATCGGCACCTCGTACCGACGGACCTTCTCGACGGTCCAGCCCGCCCGCTCGGCGACCTCCTCGGCCGTCGCCCCGGCCCGGATGAGCGACTGGACCTCGCGGGGTCGCATACCGCCCTCCATCTGGATCTGTAACTGTCCGAGGCCGGGCCGATCTCGCCGCGCGGCCGCTCGGAGCGCGTCGTCGAGCACCAACCGGTAGTGCTCGCCGTCCGGACCCGAGAGGAGCAGGTGCTCCCCATCCTCCTGCACGCCGACGAGTCTCAGGTCCTCCATCCCAACTCCTGACCACTCACGCCGCCGCTCCGATACTCGACTGTGCCATGCGACCCCAGGCGGCGACCAGAGGCTCGCCGCGCGACCGTGGTACCGACCGCCCGTAGGGTGGCGGTCGTGTTCCACCACCACGCGCCCCCTCTCTTCCGGTTGGGGCAGCAGCGGTGACATCCGAGACGCTCTCGCCCTATGACGCCGTCCTCCTGCTGTCGTTCGGCGGCCCAGAGACCGCGGACGAGGTCATGCCGTTCCTGCGGCGGGTCACCGCGGGGCGCAGCATCCCGGACGAGCGGCTCGAGGAGGTGGCCCACCACTACGAACGGTTCGGCGGCCGTAGCCCGATCAACGACCAGAACCGCGCCCTGATCGGCGCCCTCGAGGCGGAGCTCAAGGAACGCGACATCCACGTCCCCGTGCTCTGGGGCAACCGCAACTCGCCGCCGTACCTGTCCCACGCCTTCCGAGACGCAGCCGCCCGTGGGCTTCACCGGCTCGTCGTCGTGACGACGAGCGCCTACTCCTCCTACTCCTCGTGCCGTCAGTACCGCGAGAACCTGGCCGCCGCACTCGCGGAGGTCCAGGAGGAGGGGCTCGTCCTCGAGATCGACAAGATCGGTCCGTATGCGTTGAGGCCGGCCTTCGTCCTCCCGAACGCTCGCCTCGTCGCCGACGCCCTCCGGTCGCTGGCCGAGGTTCCCGACGCGGCGCTGGCGCTGCTGTTCGTCACCCATTCCATCCCCGACGCCATGGACGAGACGTCGGGCACGGGCGACGGCAAGGGCCGGCTCTACCAGCAGCAGCACCACCAGCTCGCGCAACGGATCGTCGTCACCGCGGCGGCCGAGATCGGAAGGGAGCTCGCCCCGGAGGTCGTCTACTGCTCGCGATCGGGTCCACCCAGCCAGCCGTGGCTCGGGCCCGACGTGAACGACCGTCTCGAACAGCTCGCCGCCGACGGTCGCCGCGTCGTGGTCCTCGCCCCGATCGGCTTCGTCTCGGACCACATGGAGGTCGTCTACGACCTCGACACAGAGGCCCGGGACACCGCCGACCGGCTGGGCATCCAGCTCGTCCGGGTTCCCACCGTCGGCGTCGAGCCGGCCTTCGTCGCCGGCCTGGTCGACCTCCTCGAGGAACGCGCCGCCGAGGCCCGCGGCGAGCTCGAGCCCACAGGACTCGGCGTCCGCCCGTCGGTCTGCCCCGCCGGCTGTTGTCCGAACCTGCGCGAGTGGCGACCGGCCCTCTGTGGGAGCGACGCGTGAGCCGGCAGCGTCACCCGGCTGCGGGCTTCCTCTCGGACACCGACGCCCTGGCCCTGGCCGACCTCGCCACCCGGGTCGCCGTGGCCGCGGGACGGCTGGTGGTCGACGAGCGGCCCCGCGAGGTCGAGGCCTCGGCCACCAAGTCCTCGCCCACCGACATCGTCACCGTCATGGACACTCGCGCCGAGGAGCTCATCCGCGGCCTTCTCCTCGGTGAGCGACCCGACGATGCCTTCCTCGGCGAGGAGGGCGACGACCACGAGGGCACCTCGGGCATCACCTGGGTCGTCGACCCCATCGACGGCACAGTCAACTACCTCTACGACCTTCCCGCGTATGCGGTGTCGGTCGCCGCCGTGGCGGGCGACCCCAAGGAGCCCGGGGCCTGGCAGGTCGTGGCCGGGGCGGTCGCCGACCCGGCTCTGCGACGGGTGTACCACGGTGCCCTCGGCGGCGGCGCATACGAGCGCGGGTGGGATGATCCGGCCTCCAGGACGGGGACCAGGCTGACGGTCGGCTCGGTGGACGTCCTGTCCGGCGCGCTGGTCGGCACGGGATTCGGGTACACCCCGGAGCGCCGGCTGGTGCAGGGTCGCACGCTGCTCGAGCTGCTGCCCCGCGTGCGCGACATCCGGCGCTTCGGCAGCGCCGCCCTCGACCTCTGCGCGGTCGCCCGCGGACGGCTCGACGGGTTCTACGAGTCCGGCCTGAACTCTTGGGACATCGCCGCCGGATGGCTCCTCGTCACCGAAGCGGGTGGTGTCGTCACGGGACCGGGTGGCGGGCCGCCCTCACCGGCGCTGGCCGTCGCCGGCAATCCGGCCGTGCAGCGTGAGCTGCTGGCCGTCGTCGACCACTGACGGAGCGGCTCGCCGCAGTGGCGTTTCTGGATCCGGTCAGGCGGCGCTCAGGCCGATGTTCTCCAGCTCCGGCACCGTCAATCCGTGCTCACGCGCGATCCGCGCGATGTTCTCCAGATCCGCGCGGTGGACGTCGACCGAATAGTCGTCGCCGGACTCCTCGGCTGCGGTGAGGTCCTGAACCGCTGCGAGCGCTCGGGCTCGGAGCTGGGCGTGGAACTCGGTCATCCGGCATCTCCAAGGGGCTGCGTGCTGGGTGGCTGGGTGCTCGTCCGTCTCCCGGTCTGGCGGATCGGATCGCTCTGCTGACGTTTGGTGGTGCCCCGTCCCCCGGGGCACCGTGCAAGACCCTACGGGCGACAGGTTACGGCCGTGCTGTCGAAATATTGAGGCGGGGTGACAAGTGCGTCTAGACCGCGTCAGGACCTCACCCGAGTTAGGCAAGGGAACGTCAAGCGCGGCTCACGGCGACTCTCGCACGGTCCCCGATGACGGCCGCGCGTGCGTCTGTGACCTACGCGACATGCCCGACATCAGGACGAGGAGTGACTCCTGGGCGTTTGTAGGGCACAATCCGCGCGCGGGACTCGCACGACGCCCGCCACCGGGTCGAGTTCCGGGCACCAACCACGGACCGATCCGGGCACAAACGAGAGGGCGGCTGCGTTACACCGGAGCACCACCGCAGGTCAGGTCCGAGGCGCCGCCTCAGCGGGAGCCGTCGACTCGACGAACCAGCCCGTCACCCACCGTTCACCTCTCACTGACGCCACCCCCATCGCCCGACGACACCACACGAAGACCACCAGTACCGCAGGAGCGACACCACCCATGGCGACCGACTACGACGCCCCGCGCAAGACCGACGACGACCTCTCCGAGGACTCGATCGAGGAGCTCAAGGCTCGGCGCGTCGACAAGTCCGCGTCGAGCGTCGACGTGGACGAGACCGAGCAGGCCGAGGGCTTCGAGCTCCCCGGCGCC
>DATLQE010000426.1:0-2724 GCA_035535335.1 Lapillicoccus sp.
GGCATCGACCTCGCGGAGGGCGGGTTCGGGCCCCATGCACTCGGCAAGGGCGACCGCGCGGTTGAGGCGTACCACCGGCGACCGGTCGTGGCGGAGCAGCAGGTCGTAGAGCGTGAGGATCTGGAGCCAGTCGGTCTCCGCGTAGGTCGGGGCGCTCGCGTGGCAGGCCGCGATCGCCGCCTGGAGCTGAAACCGGCCGGGCCGTCGCCAGACGGCGGCGCGTTCGAGGTACCGCTCGGCCCGGGCGATGGCGGGGTGGTCCCACCGCGCCCGATCCTGGTCGGCCAGGAGGACCAGCGCGCCGTTCGGCCCGAACCGCGCGGCCGCGCGGGACTGCTGGAGGGTGAGCAGGGCGAGCAGCCCCCACGCTTCGGGCTCGCGCGGGAGACCCGTCGTGAGGACCTCCGCCAGCCAGACGGCGTCCTGGGCCAGGCCGCGTGAGGCGGCGTCGACGAACCCCGCGTTGTAGGTGAGGTAGACGACGGTGAGCACGTCGTCGAGGCGCTCGGGGACCCGGGTCTCCGGGACCTCCATCTTGATGCCGGTGGCGACGATCTTGCGCTTGGCGCGGACGATCCGCTGGGCCAGCGTGGCCTCCGGGACGAGAAACGTGCGGGCGACCTGCTCGGTGGTCAGCCCGGCTACCGACCGGAGGGTGAGGGCCAGACGGGCCTCGACGGCCAGCGCCGGGTGGCAGCAGCCGAAGAGCATGGCGACCCGCTCGTCGGTGTCCGACCAGTCCGTCGACCGGTCCGGCGGACCGGCCGCCTCGACTCTGGTCGCCGCCACCGCTGCGGCGAGCCGCCCGCGGGCCGCTTCGCGCCGCAGCCGGTCGACCGCCTTGCGCCGCGCCGCCAGCGTGAGCCAGGCGCCGGGGTTCGGCGGTGGGCCGTCGCGGCGCCAGGCCGCCACCGCCGAGACGAGCGCGTCCTGCACCGCCTCCTCGGCGACATCGAAGTCACCGGTGAGGCGGTGCAGCGCGGCGACGACCGGACCGACCTCGTGCCGGACGGCGTCCACGAGGACCGTGTCCGTGTCGGGGCCGGGGACCGTCATCGAGGCTCCCGTCGTGGCCGGCAGTCAGTCCATCCGGTGTTCGACGATCGGGCGAACCTCGACGGCAATGCCCGGGAAGCCGAGCGAGGGCCAGGACCGGGCGAGGTCGAGCGCGGCGTCGAGGTTCTCGACGTCGATGACGCTGAACCCGCCGATGGCCTCTTTGGCCTCGGAGAACGGGCCGTCGACGACGACCGGCGAGCCGTTGTCGCCGGTCCTCACCGTGGTCGCCGTCTCCGGGCCCTGCAGCTCCGCACCGGCGTCCGTGAACGCGGAGGCGTGGGTCTCGAACCACTGGAAGATCTGGCCATAGACCTCCGCCCGGCGCTCCTCCGGGACGGCGGCGTCAAGGTCGGGACGGTTGCTGTACATGAGGACGTACTTCATGGGGCTGCTCTCCTGAGGACGTTGCGATGCACCGAGTGGTGCGCTGACACGACATCTACGCGGCTCACCCTCGCGGATCGACAGCGTCGACGGAGAACTTTTTCGGCGGCCTATCGTGGGCAGCATGTCCGAGGCGCCCCCGGTTCGCCGTGGGCGCTCCGCCCGGACCGCGGTCGCTGCCCCCGAACGCAGGGCAGCGCGCCGGGCCCTGGTCCCGGACATCACGTACCCCGAGGACCTGCCCGTCGTCGACCACCGCGAGGAGATCGCCGCAGCGATCCAGGGCCACCAGGTCGTCGTGATCGCCGGCGAGACCGGGTCGGGGAAGACCACGCAGCTGCCGAAGATCTGTCTGGAGCTCGGCCGCGGCGCGGCGGGGACCATCGGCCATACCCAGCCCCGCCGCATCGCTGCCCGCGCCGTAGCCGAGCGGATCGCCGAGGAGCTCGGTGTGGAGCTGGGCGGTGTCGTCGGCTACCAGGTGCGATTCGCCGACCACTCGTCGCGGGACACTCTCGTCAAGGTCATGACCGACGGGATCCTCCTCGCCGAGCTGCAGCGGGACCGTGACCTGCGCCGGTACGACACGATCATCATCGACGAGGCTCACGAGCGGAGCCTCAACGTCGACTTCCTCCTCGGCTACCTGAAGCGGCTGCTGCCGCGGCGTCCGGACCTCAAGGTCGTCATCACCTCCGCCACCATCGACCCGCAACGGTTCGCCGACCACTTCGCGGCGCCGGATCGACCGGTCCCGGTCCTCGAAGTGTCAGGGCGCACGTACCCCGTGGAGGTGCGCTACCGGCCACTGGAACGTGAGGACGAGGAGCCCCTCGACCAGGTGACCGGGATCGTCGAGGCGGTCGAGGAGCTCTGGACCGAGTCGCCACGGTCGATGTCACGCGACGGCGGCAGCCAGGACATCCTGGTGTTCCTGTCCGGCGAGCGCGAGATCCGCGACGCCGCCGAGGCGCTCACCGCGCTGGACCTGCCGGCCACCGAGGTCCTGCCGCTCTTCGGCCGGCTTTCCGCCGCGGAGCAGCACCGGGTGTTCGCGCGCCACGCCGGTCGCCGGATCGTGTTGGCAACCAACGTCGCCGAAACGTCACTGACCGTCCCCGGCGTCCGCTACGTGGTCGACACGGGTACGGCCCGCATCTCGCGGTACAGCCAGCGGACGAAGGTCCAGCGGCTCCCGATCGAGCCGATCAGCCAGGCGAGCGCGAACCAGCGCGCCGGCCGGTGCGGACGGCTCGCCGACGGGATCTGCATCCGTCTGTA
>DATLQE010000427.1:0-2328 GCA_035535335.1 Lapillicoccus sp.
AGAAGGCCGATATCGGTCCTCGGATCGGCCTCGTAGACAAGGAGATCCGCCGAGGCGCCCTCCTCGATGCCCGGTCGGCCGAGCCATTCACGAGCCGCCCAGGTGCCGGCGGCAAGAGCCTCGACGGTGGACAGGCCAGCCTCCACCAGCGCGGCCGCCTCCTCCGCGACCAGGCCGTGCGGAAGGCTGCTGCCGGCGTCGGTGCCGAGGTAGATGGGGATGCCGGCGTCGTGCGCGGCGGCCACCGTCTCGAAGCGCCGGCGGTGGAGGTCCACCATGTGCGCGTAGTAGCCCGGGAACTTCTCCCTTCCCGGTTCGGCGAGCTCCGGCAGCCTCGCGATGTTGATGAGCGTCGGGACGATGGCAATGCCCTGTTCGGCGAAGGCGGCGATGGTCTCCGGTTCGAGGCCGCAGGCGTGCTCGATGCAGTCGGTCCCGGCGGCGGCGAAGTCGTAGAGCGACTCCTCGCCGAAGCAGTGCGCCGTGGTTCGCGCCCCCTCCTCGTGCGCCGCGGCCACCGCGGCGACGACCGTCTCCCGTGGGAACGAGGGGGAAAGGTCCCCGGTCTCCCGGTCGATCCAGTCTCCGACCAGCTTCACCCAGCCGTCGCCCCGGCGGGCCTCCTGCCGGACGTAGGCGACGACGTCCTCGGGTTCCACCTCGTGGGCGAATCCCCGCAGATAACGGCGGGTTCGGGCGATGTGACGGCCGGCCCGGATGATCCGGGGCAGGTCGTCGCGGCCATCGACCCAGTGCGTGTCGACCGGGCTTCCGGCGTCGCGGATCAGCAGCGTGCCGGCGTCGCGGTCGGCCGCCGCCTGCTTCTCGGACTCCGCCTCGTCCACCGCTCCGTCCGGACCGAGCCCGACGTGGCAGTGCGCGTCCACCAGGCCGGGCAGCACCCACCCGCCGACCGTCTGGGCCTCGGCCGTCGGCTTGGTGAGCGTCACCTGGCCGTCGACCACCCAGACCTCGGGACGGACGTCGTCCGGTCCGACGAGCACCGGTCCGGTGAGGTGCAGGACGTCGGCCATGGACGCAACCTACGGGACGATGAGGCCGATGATCGCCAACGGCCATCCCGAGCTGCCGCTCGACCCCGACCTGCCGCCGTCGACGCCCCCACACCTCACCTGGGCCGGAGTGGGCCTGGTGTTCGCCGGTGGTGTGGTCGGCACCGCCGCCCGGTATGCGGTCGGCGAGCTCGTGCCACCGTGGGGCGTCTTCCCCGCGGCGACGTTCTGCGTCAACGTCGTCGGGGCGTTCGCGCTCGGGGTGCTGCTCGAGGCCGTGGGCCGGCGTGGGGCGGATGTCGGTGCGCGGCAACGACTTCGCTTACTTGCTGGGGTGGGGTTCCTCGGCGCGTTCACGACGTACAGCACGCTGGCGGTCGATGTCGACGTCTTGCTGCGGGACGGTCATGCGTCCGTGGCCGTCGTGTATGCGCTGGCGTCGGTCGTCGTCGGGTTTGCCGCCTCGACGTTCGGGATCTGGGCCGCAGCGGCGCACCACCGCGGGTCGGCGCGGTGATCGCCATCTGGGTGGCGCTCGCCGGCGGCCTCGGGGCGGTGGCGCGGTTCGTGGTCGACGGGCTGGTCCGGACGAGAGCGTCGGCGGCATTCCCCGTGGGCACGGTGATCGTCAACGTGTCGGGGTCGTTCACGCTGGGGTTGGTGAGCGGCTTGGTGCTCGCCCATGCCGCGCCCGACGGTCTGCGGCTCGTCGTGGGAACGGGGTTCCTGGGCGGCTACACGACCTTCAGCACCGCGTCGTTCGAGACGGTCCGCCTGGTGGAGCAACGACGAGTGGACTTGGCGCTGCTCAACGCCGCAGGAACACTCCTCGGAACGGTATGCGTCGCCGCCGCCGGCCTCTGGCTCGGGTTCCGCGTCACCTGAACTCGCTACGAGAAGTGGCGATGGCGGCACACCTCGTGGTCGAGGCTTATCGGCCGCCCAGGAACTTCTCGAACCCGGCCGGCAGGTTGGCCGGGTCCAGCTGCGAGGCGCCGTCGCCGTCCGAGCCCGAGGGCAGCCCGAATGCGGACCCCGCCGCCGCCGACCGCGCCGCCGCGGACCGTTCGGCTGCCGCGCGCTCCTCGGCGGCTCGCTTGGCCGGGTTGCCGCTCTTGGACTTGCGCCGCTGGGCCGGAGCCCCGCGGCCGCCCTTCCGCCCGGCACCGGGGACGCCCGGCATCCCGGGCAGGCCGGCGCCGCCGCCGCGGGCGAGCGACTTCATCATCTTCTGCGCCTCGCGGAACCGCTCGAGCAGCTGGTTCACCTCCGAGACCGTCACGCCAGATCCCCGCGCGATCCGGGCCCGCCGGGA
>DATLQE010000428.1:0-10912 GCA_035535335.1 Lapillicoccus sp.
CCGGCCGTGCGCCAGATCGGCGAGCGCCCGGGGGGCGTCGCTCATCGGGTAGGCCGTCGTCTCGGCGCGGATCTGGAAGCGGTCCGCCAGCCGAAGGAACTGCTCACCGTCGGACCGCGTGTTCGCCGTGACGCTGCAGAGGACCCGCTCCTCGAACAGCTCGTCGTCGTAGACCAGTGTGGGGATGTCCGACAGCCAGATGCCCGCCACGGCGAGGGTGCCGCCCCGGTCCAGGGCCCGGAGCGCGGTCGGCACGAGCTCTCCGGCGGGCGCGAACAGGATCGCGCCGTCCAGCCGCTCAGGAGGCGCCGCGTCAGCGTCGCCCACCGAGTCGCAGCCGAGCCGCCTCGCGAGGTCCTGGTTCTTCAGCCCGCGCGTCAGGACGTGTACGCGCATTCCCAGGTGCAGTGCGACTTGCGCGGTCAGGTGGGCGCTGCCGCCGAAGCCGTAGATCCCGAGCCGCCCTCCGGGTTGCACTGCGCTGCGGCGCAGGGCGCGGTAGCCGATGATCCCGGCGCAGAGCAGCGGAGCGGCAGCGACGTCCTCGACCGACTCGGGAACGGGGTAGACGTAGGCCGCGTCCGCGACGCACGTACCCGCATACCCGCCGTCCACGTCCCAACCCGTGAACGTCGGTGCGGTACAGAGGTTCTCGTCACCGCGCCGGCAGTACCGGCAGGTCCCGTCGGTTCGCGCGAGCCAGGGGACGCCGACGCGGTCGCCGACCCCGAAGCGGGTCGTTCCGGATCCGAGCGCGGCGACGCGGCCGACGACCTCGTGACCAGGGACCACGCCGTGCCGGCGCGGCGGCAGGTCGCCCTCGGCGAGGTGCAGGTCGGTGCGGCAGACGCCGCAGCACGTCACCCGGACGAGCAGCTGCCCGGGACCCGGGACCGGCTCGGCCCGCTCGACCAGGGCGAGCGGGCCGGAGTCGACCGGACCGGGGGTGTCGACGACCCAGGCCTGCACGTCCACATCCTCTCGCGGCCCATCACCCCGGCCGGGTGACGTGTGGCGCGCGCGACACGGACAGGATCGGGACCAGCCCCCGGCCGTTAGGCCACCGGGTCGACGAGAGGAGTGGTTCATGCCAGAGGGAAAGCCGAACATCCTCGTCATCTGGGGCGATGACATCGGGATCACCAACCTCAGCTGCTACAGCGACGGGTTGATGGGCTACCGAACCCCCAACATCGACCGCATCGCCGACGAGGGGATGCGGTTCACCGACTCCTACGGCGAGCAGAGCTGCACCGCCGGGCGGGCGGCGTTCATCACCGGCCAGAGCGTCTTCCGCACCGGTCTGAGCAAGGTCGGAATGCCCGGCGCCGACCTTGGGCTCCGGGCCGAGGACCCCACCATCGCCGAGCTGCTCAAGCCACTCGGGTATGCGACGGGCCAGTTCGGCAAGAACCACCTCGGCGACAAGAACGAGTTCCTGCCGACTGCACACGGGTTCGACGAGTTCTTCGGCAACCTCTACCACCTGAACGCCGAGGAGGACCCGGAGTCGCCGAACTGGCCGCCTCCGGACGAGTTCCCCCGGTTCAACGAGATGAGCCGGCCGCGCGGCGTCATCCACTCGTGGGCCACCGGCGAGGACGATGACACCGAGGACGGCCGTTACGGCCGTCGGGGCAAGCAGCGAATCGAGGACACCGGTCCGCTGACGCGGAAGCGGATGGAGACGATCGACGACGAGACGTCAGCCGCGTGCAAGGACTTCATCCAGCGACAGCACGACGCCGACACCCCGTTCTTCGTCTGGATGAACACCACCCACATGCACTTCCGCACCCACACCAAGCCGGAGAGCCTGGGCCAGGCCGGACGCTGGCAGTCGCCCTACCACGACACGATGATCGACCACGACAACCTCGTCGGTGAGCTCCTCGACCACCTGGATGCCCTGGGTATTGCCGACGACACGATCGTCGTCTACTCGACGGACAACGGCCCGCACATGAACAGCTGGCCCGACGCGGGGATGACGCCGTTCCGCAACGAGAAGAACTCCAACTGGGAGGGTGCCTTCCGCGTGCCGGAGATGATCCGGTGGCCGGGACACATTCCCCCGGGCGTGGTCTCCAACGAGATCGTCCAGCACCATGACTGGCTACCGACGTTCCTGGCGGCCGCCGGAGACGCCGCCGTGGTCGACGACCTGAAGGCCGGCAAAGCCGTCGGTGACACAACCTTCAAGGTGCACATCGACGGCTACAACCTCCTCCCGTACCTCACCGGTGAGGAGGAGAAGAGTCCCCGCAAGGGCATGGTCTACTTCTCCGACGACGGCGACTGCGTGGCGTTGCGCTACGACAACTGGAAGGTCGTCTTCATGGAGCAGCGGGTGGAAGGCACGCTGCGGATCTGGGCCGAACCCTTCGTCGTGTTGCGGGTACCGCTCCTCTACAACCTGCGCACAGACCCGTTCGAACGGGCCAACATCACCTCGAACACCTACTATGACTGGCTCATGACCAACGGGTACCTCGCGCTGGCGGCCGGGGTCATCATGGCCGAGTTCCTAGCTACCTTCGCGGAGTTCCCACCTCGGCAGCGAGCCGCCAGCTTCACCATCGACCA
Organism: Lapillicoccus sp.; assembly: GCA_035535335.1. Lineage (GTDB taxonomy): Bacteria > Actinomycetota > Actinomycetes > Actinomycetales > Dermatophilaceae > Lapillicoccus. The sequence continues at coordinate 2,587 of DATLQE010000428.1, forward strand.
GGCAATGGAGAAGCTTGAGGCGTCGTTCACCGAAGGTCACTAGCATGACCGCACCCCCAGCGGCCCTCCACTCCTGGAAGGACGGGGCGACGAAGTCGGCGATCACCGACTTCGTCGCCCGGGTCACCGAGGACGGCGGCCCCCACTACGTCGAGCCGGCCGCCCGGGTGGCCGTCTTCGACAACGACGGAGTGCTGTGGTGCGAGAAGCCACTAGTGATCCAGCTCGACTTCACCGTGCGGCGTCTCGCCCACCTCGCCGAGGCGGATCCAACCCTGAGGGAGCGACAGCCCTATCAGGCGGCCTACGAGAACGACCACGGGTGGCTGGGCGCGGCCATAGTCAAGCACTACCGGGGCGACGACGCCGACCTGCACCTGCTGATGGGCGCGGTGACCTCCGCCTTCGAGACGGTCACTGTCGAGGAGTACGACGGACAGGTGCTCGACTTCTTCGCGAACGCCGAGCACCCGACGCTGCAGCGCCCACACCGGGCCTGCGGCTTTGCGCCCATGGTGGAACTTCTGCGCTACCTGGAAGGGAACGGGTTCGTCACGTACATCGCCTCCGCCGGCGACCGCGACTTCATGCGTCCCGTGGCCGGGGAGATGTACGGGATCCCGCCTGAGCGGGTGATCGGGAGCGCCCTCGGGTTGGAGTACCGCGGTGACGGCGACTCACACCAGCTGCTGTACAAGGCGGCCATGGACTTCTTCGACGACGGTCCCGAGAAGCCGGTTCGCATCTGGAGCCGGATCGGTCGCCGGCCGATCCTTTCTTTCGGCAACTCCAACGGCGACCTCCCGATGCTCTCCTACTCCGGGCGAGACGGATCGCCGTCGCTGCGGCTGCTCCTGCTGCACGACGACGCCGAGCGGGAGTTCGACTACACCGCCGGTGCTGAACAGGCGCTGGAGACGGCAGGGAAACAGGGCTGGACCGTGGTCAGCATGAAGGACGACTGGTCGCACGTCTTCGCGTCGTCGGCGTCACGGCCTGGTTGGCTGGTGCCGTGACGCCGAAGGTCGATCTACGTTGGGTACCCGCGCAGACGTTCACCATGGGGTCCGACGCCCACTACCCGGAGGAGTCACCGGCCCACCCGGTGACGGTCGACGGCTTCTGGATCGCTCCCCATCAGGTCACCAACGCGGAGTTCGGGGCCTTCGTGGAAGCGACCGGCTACCAGACGGTTGCCGAGCGACCGTTGGACCCAGCGGACTTTCCGGGCGCACCGGTCGAGAACCTCCAGCCCGGGTCGATGGTCTTCACCCGCACCCGCGGGCCGGTCGACCTTCGCCACATCAACCTCTGGTGGACCTGGACTCCCGGCGCGTCCTGGCGCCACCCGACCGGACCTCGGTCCGGGCTGGAGGGACTCGACGACCATCCCGTCGTCCACGCCGCCTACGAGGACGCCGAGGACTATGCGTCGTGGGCCGGCCTGGCTCTGCCGACGGAAGGCGAGTGGGAGGCCGCGGCGCGCGGCGGTCTCGAGCACGCCGCATACGTGTGGGGTCATGATCCCGAGCCGGCGGGGGAGCGGCTGGCCAACTTCTGGCACGGCGACTTCCCGTGGCGGGCCGAGCCGGGCTACGGGCATACCGAGGAGGTCGGCTCGTTTCCGGCCAACGGGTACGGCCTCTTCGACATGGCCGGGAACGTCTGGGAGTGGACCACCGACTGGTATGCGTCGCGCCACGCCGCGGCGTCGGATCCGGCCCCGTGCTGCATCCCCCGCAACCCGCGCGGCCCCGAGGTGGAGGCGAGCTACGACCCGCGGCAGCCGCAGTTCCGGGTGCCGCGCAAGGTCATCAAAGGCGGCTCGTTCCTCTGCGCGGACACGTACTGCCAGCGCTACCGGCCGGCGGCGCGGCGGCCCCAGATGGTCGACACCGGTATGAGCCACATCGGGATCCGTTGCGTGAGAAGGGGTCCGGAACCGACCGGCCGTCGCTCAGAGTCTCCAGACCAGCGGGATGACGACCAGGCTGACCAGGAGCCACCAGGCCATGACCGGCAGGCCTAGCTTCCGGTAGTCGCCGAACCGGTAGCCGCCCGGTGTCATGACCATGAGGTTGGCCGGCGTCGCGATCGGCGTAAGAAGAGCGGCCGAGCCGGCGACGGCGATGAGCATGAGCACGGGCTGGACCGAGGTGTGCGTCGCCAGCGCAGCGGACACGGCGATCGGTGTCACGATCAGCACCGTCGCGGTGTTGCTGACGATCTGACCCAACACCGCGGTGAGGACGAACATCGCAAGGAGCAGCAGGTAGGGGCTGCCGTCGCCGACGACCGACGTGATGACCGACGAGATCCGGTCGGCCGCGCCGCTGCTGCCGATCGCCGTGGTCAACGGGATGAGGCCGCCGATGAGGACGACGGTCTGCCACGAGATCGCGCGGTGCGCCTGCTGCACGCCGACCACCCGGGTCACCACCATCGCGGTAGCGGCGATCAACGCGGCGATGGCCGGCGGCACGATCCCGAACGCCAGCAGGATCACCATGATCCCGACGATGGCGACCGCCACGGTGGCCTTGGCTCCCCACGGCACCGCCTGGCGCCGGATGACGTCGGGGGAGTCGACGACGAGCACCGTGCGGTCGCTGGACAGGGTGTCGAGGGCGGCCCAGCTGCCCTGGAGCAGCAGGGCGTCCCCCGGCACGAGCTCGGTCTGCTCGAGGCCCCGGTCCCGGCCCATCCGCTGGACGGCGAGGATCACGAGGTCGTGAGCCCGCTTCATCCCCGGAAACACCTTCTCGCCGACCAGCGACGAGCGCGGCGGCACGACGACCTCGACGGCGCCGGCCTCACGGGTGAGCAGTGCACCCGCGTCGGCCGACCCGTCCATCGCCACGGCGAGCACAGATCGATGGTCATCCGACTGACCTCGGGCCGCGGACCGCTCACCACGAGCACGTCGTCGACGGCCAGCGACCGGTCGCCGAGCGGCTGGCGGTCGTGGTCCTGGGTCCCGACCAGCCGCACCCCGGGGTATGCGGACAGGTCGGCGTCTGCGGTCGGCTGTCCGACCAGCGGTGACAGCTCGCGCAGCCGCAGCCGGAAGAAACCGTCGGTCAGCGAGTAGTACTGCTCGAGCGTCTCGGCGTACCGGCCGAGGTCCGCGGTCGGGTGGGTGGGACGTCGCGACGGCAGGAGCCGTGGGCCGAAGAGGACGCTGATGGCCAACGTCCCGGCCAGCAGGGGGATCCCGACGAGCGCGAACGAGAAGAACGGGAACGGCGGTTCTCCGGCCTTCTGGGCCGCCTCGCTGACGATGACGTTGACCGGGCTGCCGGTGAGCATGATCAACGCGCCGCAGCTACCGGCGAAGGCGAGGGGCATGAGCATCTGCGACGGCGGCTCGCCGATCCGCATGGCCAGCACGACGACCAGCGGGAGGAGTGCGGCGACCGACCCGTTGAGGGTGATCAGGGCGGTGAGGACGGCGCAGAGCACCCCGATGGCGAGGACCAGGCGCCCGCGGCTGGCACCGGCGCGCGCGACGATCACCTGACCCAGCCAGGTCGTGACGCCGGTCGAGTCGACCCCCTCGCTGACGACGAAGAGCGTCGCGATGAAGACGACCACCGGGTCGCCGAACCCGGCCACCACCTGGTCCACGGCGAGGACGCCGGTGACCCACAGTGCCAGCATGGTGAGGATCGCGACGACGCCCACGGGCAGCCGGTTCCAGACGAAGAGAACGATGACGGCCCCGAGGATGACCAGCGTGACGGCAGCGTCGTCCACCGACGTCCCTCGGCGTTAGAGGTGCACGGGCGCGCCGGGTCCCCACGGGATCCCCAGCACGTACCAGAGGATGTAGAAGAGCGTCCAGACGACGAAGACGACCACCGTGTACGGCATCATCATCGACACCACGGTCCCCATCCCGGCCGTCCTCCGGTATCGCTGGCAGACCAGGATGATGAACGGCAGGTAGACCATCAACGGCGTGATCACGTTGATGGGCCCGTCTCCCACCCGGTACGCCGCGATGACCGACTGCGGAGCGATCCCGAGGTTGTAGAAGAGCGGGATGAAGATCGGCGCGATGATCGCCCACTTCGGGATGACGCCCGGCATGATGATGTCGATCACGAACACCAGCACGATGAAGCCGATGAGCAGCGGTAGCGCGCCGATGTTCGCGTGTCCCAAGGCATCCGCAAGGGCGGTGGCCGCCAGCCGGGACATGTTGGAGTAGTTGAGGTACGAGATGAACTGGGCGATGAGCAACATCAGGAAGATCAGGCCGCCCAGTCCGTTGAAGGTCTTGACGATGGCGTTGATGATGTTCGTGCTGCCGGTCAGCGTGTTGGCCCCACGGCCGTAGCCGATCCCGCTGACAAGGAACAGCACCGAGATGATGAAGAGCAGGCTCGACATGAAGGGGCTGCTGCCGAAGATCTCCCCCGTCTCGGGGTTCCGCAAGGGCGCGCTCGGCAGGAAGGTCAGCAGCGACAGGATGACCACGGCGACCAGCAGGTAGATCCCCGCGGTCCGCAGCCCCTTGGTCTCGTTCTTGAGCTCCTCGGCGTCCGGGACATGGTCGACGGGAGCGTCCGCGGGTCGCTCCGAGGGGTCCCACTTACCCAACCGCGGCTCGAGGAAGCGGTCGTTGAGCACCGTCATGACGACCGCCATGACGATCGTCGAGACGATGGCGAAGAAGAGGTTGTGAGTCACGTTGAGCGATGGCGCGTTCGGCGCCACACCGCCCATGATCTCGTTGGTGACCTCGGTGATGATGCCGTCCGCCGGCGTGATGAGGATGTTGACGAAGAACGTCGCGCTGACCCCGGCGTACGCGGCGGCGATGCCGGCCAGCGGGTTCCGGCCGAGCGAGGCGAAGACGGCCGCGCCCAAGGGGATCAGCACGAGGTAGCCGGCGTCGGACGCGACGCTCGAGACGCCGCCGATGAAGACGATGATGAACGTGATCGACCAGGCCGGCGCCGCGGACACCATCTTGCGGATCAGCGCGGCGATGAGTCCTGCTTCCTCGGCGACGCCGATGCCGATCATCGCCACGAGGATGACGGCCACGACTCCGAAGTCGTTGAAGTTCTGCACGACCGTGGTGAAGATCAGGCGGATCCCGTCCCCGCTGATCAGGCTGTTGACCGTGATCGTCTCGGTCTTGATCTCGTAGTCGGGGATGGGTTGCTCGACCGGGTGGTCGTAAGAGGGATACATCGATCCCGCGTCGCTGTAGTCCGGGACGACCTCGCTGCTGTCCGGCACCGCCACCTGAGTCTCGGCCGAAACTCCGGCGACGGAGAGGATGGCCGAAAGGACGATCACGATGGCGATGAGGCCGAGGAAGATGATCGCGGGGTGCGGGATCTTGTTGCCGATCCGCTCGATGGTTCCCAGGAAGCCCTTCTGGTCCTGACCGGTCTCCTCCTGCGGTGCGGCGGCCTCCGTGCTCATGACGCGGTCGGCTCGGGCGAGGTGGCCGGCGGCCGGAACGTCGTCGCCAGCTCAAGGAGCAGCTTGGTTCCGAACCCGGTGGCGCCCTTGTTGCGCCAGGTGCGGGGGGCAGGGAGCTGGGCGGTACCGGCGATGTCGATGTGGGCCCAGGGATGGCCGTCGACGAACTCCTCGAGAAAGAGCGCGGCGGTGATCGAGCCGGCGTTGACGCCACCCATGTTCGTGAGGTCGGCGATGGCCGAGTCGAGCTGGCGACGGTAGGGACGGTAGAGCGGCAGCTCCCACACCGGCTCGTCCACGGTGTCCCCAGCGGACTTGAGCTGGCCGATCAGGTCGGCGTTATTACCCATCAGGCCCGCGATCTCGACGCCGAAGGTCCGCAGGCACGCACCGGTGAGCGTCGCGACGTCGACCAGGGCGTCGACCGGCTCCTCGGTCGCCATCGCCAGGCCGTCGGCCATGACCAACCGGCCCTCGGCGTCGGTGTTGAGCACCTCGACGGTCTTGCCGTTGCGCATGGTGAGGACGTCGCCGAGCTTCATCGCCGTGCCGGAGGGCATGTTGTCCGTGCAGCAGAGGTATGCGGTGACGGCGGTCGTACAACCGAGGTCCTTCAACGCGGTCATCGTGGCGAGGATGGCGGCGGCGCCGGTCATGTCGTTCTTCATCTGGGCGTGCGACTCGTCGCTCGGCTTCAGGCTGATCCCGCCGGAGTCATACATGATCCCCTTTCCGATCAGGGCGAGCCGGCCGGTCGGTGACCCCGGCGCATACCGGATCCGGATCAGTCGGGGCGGTTCTGCGCTGCCCATGTTGACCCCGAGGATCCCGCCGCAGCTCATCTCGATGAGCTGGTCCTTGTCGAACACCTCGACCTCGAGGCCGGCGTCCGGGGCGACCTGGACGGCGACGTCGGCCATCCGCGCAGCGGTCAGGGACGCCGCGGGACAGTTGGCCAGGTCTCGGCCGATGTTGTAGGCGTCGGCGATCGTCTTGCCTCGTCGCGCGCCCTCACGTGCGCTCTCCAGCTGCTCTGAGGTGGCGACGAGCACCAACCCGTCGAGGGTGCGGTCGTCCTTGCCGGCGCCGAGCTGGAACCGCCAGCGGGCCAGCATGACCCCCTCGGTCGCGGCCTGGGCGAACTCGGCCGCTCCGATCTGTGCGTCGTCGGGAGGTAGCTCCACCGCCAGGGTCAGATGGTGGGGGACCGCACGCGCGAACTCGGCGACCACGTCGCGGACGAGGGTGGTGTCGACCACTCCGGGAGGGCCCAGGCCGACCGCCACGCGGACCACTCCGTCGGGGTGGGGGAGCACCAAGGTCTGCCCGCGGGCCCCGGTGAAGCCCGCGGCCGCCAGCGCCTCGGCGCCTACCGCGAGCTCGTCCGGCGGGTCCTCCCCGCTGACCACCGGGACCGCGAGGGCGCCGACCTGACCGGCGGCCGGCATGTCGACGCGCACGGTCACGGTGGACCGCTTCCCCAGGGAGGGGATGGGATCGTACCCGCTGACGGTGGGGTTGCTCATGTGAGCCTCCGCTTCTTCAAAGCCGGGACGGTCAGACAACGAGACGATGCTCTCGACTCATCAGAGCGAGAAACGACCGTCGGCGCCTCATCCCTGCGGGGTGACCGGTTCATCCGCGAGGATTCCGCTGTGGACGATAACGAACGCCCGCGCTTCCTGTCCGCAGGGCGGCTCCCCCCGGCCGCCGACGTCCAGAGCGGGGTCGACGAGGCCTGGCGGCGGTTCCGGGGACACGCGGACGGTCGTCCCTCGGCGGTCTACCCGGCCCTCGCCGAGGTCGACCCGGCGCTGTTCGGAGTGGCCGTCGTCGGACCTCGGGCCAGACCTTTACCGCCGGAGATGCGTTGACCCGGTTCACCATCATGAGCGTGGCCAAGCCGTTCGTCCTCGCGCTCGTCTGCGAGGAGGTGGGGCTGGGCCGGGTCCGGCAGGTGGTCGGGGTGAACGCGACGGGGCTTCCCTTCAACACGGTGCAGGCCGTCGAGGCCTCGCCCGGAGGGCGCACCAATCCGATGGTCAACCCCGGGGCGATCGCCACGACCAGCCTGATGCCCGGGCGGTCCGTCGAGGCCCGCTGGAAGACGATCCTGGCGGGGCTGTCGCGGTTCGCCGGTCGCGACCTGAACGTGGACGGCGGCATGCTGGACTCGGCTCGGGCGACGAACCACCGCAACCGGGCGCTGGCCAACCTGCTCACCAGCGTCGGCGGCCTCGTAGGCGACCCGGCCGACGCGGTCGACCTCTACACCCGGCAGAGCTGCCTCGAGGTGACCGCCGTCGACCTGGCCGTCATGGGCGCGACCCTCGCGGACGGCGGCGTCAACCCGGTGAGTCGCGAGGCGGTGGTCTCGGCGCCCACGGCGCAGGCGGTCCTGGCCATGATGACCATCGCCGGGATGTACGAGACGTCCGGGGACTGGCTGCTGGACGTGGGAGTGCCGGCCAAGAACGGGATCGGTGGAGGGATCATCTGCGTCGCAGCGGGCAAGGGCTGCCTGGCCACCTTCGGCCCGCCGCTGGAGGCCTCCGGTAACAGCGTTCGAGGACAGCTCGTCGCCCCCTACCTGCTCGAGTGCTCGGCCTCGACATGCTGGCTTCCGCACCGGCGCCCACGCATACCGGGTCGTCGTCGTGACTGAGCCTCTGGTCTCGAACGGACCCGAGAGCCCGAGACGGGAGCGGGCGTGGTGGCGTCCGCTACTCAAGCCCCTCCTCCTCCTCGTCGTCTCGATCGCCGTCGGCATCGTCATCGTCGGCTTCGTCGGGGCGATCGACTGGGACGCCGTCGCGTCGGCCTTCGCCCGGCTGAGCTGGTGGCAGTTCGGGCCGCTCGTCGCCGTGCTGCTCCTTCGGCAGGT
>DATLQE010000429.1:0-5256 GCA_035535335.1 Lapillicoccus sp.
GCGACAGCTCGACCCCGCGCCGCAGCGTCCCCCACGTCGTGAGGTCCTGACCCGACTCGATGCCGCCGTGGTCGACGAGCGGGGCGGAACGCATGCTCATCGGTCGGCTCCCACCGTCGCCCGCTCCTCGTCGGCCGCGACCGCCGCGCGCTCGGCGGCCTCACGCGCGTACGCCGTGACCAGCCGCTGGTACCCCCCGCAGCGGCCGAGCAGCTCGGCGTGGGTGCCGTCGTCGACGACGCGCCCCTCTTCGAGGTAGACGACCTCGTCGGCCAGGGTGATCGTCGCCATCCGGTAGGCGACGACCAGGACCGTCGTGCCGCTGCTCGCGTCGCGGAGGGCGGCGAGGATCTCCTGCTCGACGGCCGGGTCGACGGCCGACGTGGCGTCGTCGAGGACGAGGAGCTGCGGCCGTCGGATCACGGCGCGGGCCAAGGCGATGCGCTGGCGCTGGCCGCCGGAGAGGCTGGTGCCGCGCTCGCCCACCCGCGTGTCGAGACCCGTGGGGAGCCGTCCGACGAAGCCGTCCGCCTGGGCCACCCGGAGGGCCGCCCACACCTCCTTGTCAGGGACCTCCGCGCCGAGCGTGACGTTGCCCCGCACCGTGTCGTCGAAGAGGAAGGTCTGTTGAGCCACGAGGGACGCCGCCGCGGGGACGCCGCCGCGACGGACGTCCCGCAGGTCGACGCCGTCGAGGCGGACGCGGCCGGAGTCGGGGTCCACGAGGCGCACGACGAGGTTGGTGAGCGTCGACTTGCCCGACCCGGTCGGCCCGACGAGGGCTGTCGTCCCGCGGGCGGGCACGTCGAGGGTGACGTGGCGCAGGGCGGGATTGCGCCCGGTGCCGCCGTGCTCGAGGTCGACCTCGTACGCGTACGAGGCGTCCTCGGCCCGCAGGGTGCCAGCGCCGCGAGCCGGGATGGCGGCCGAGCCGTAGGACATCGACCCGGTGGCGTCGAGCACGGCGTGGACGCGATCCCAGCCGACGACCGACCGCGGCATCTCCGCGAGCACCCAGCCGAGGGCGCGGACGGGAAAGGCGAGGATCGAGAACAGGTAGGCGATCTGCACGACCTCGGCGGCCGTGAGGTGCCCGGTGGCGATCCGCCAGACGCCTACAGCGACGACGAGGAGCGTCCCGAGGGTGGGGATCGCCTCGATGGCCGGGTCGAAGACGCCGCGGGTGCGGCCGACCGCGATGTTGGCATCGCGCAGCTCGTGGGTGACGCCGGTGAACCGTTCGGTCTCCTGGTCTTCTCGGCCCAGGCTCTTGACGACCAGCGCTGCCTCGAAGCTCTCGTGCGCCACCTCGGAGACCTCGGCCCGCATCTGCTGGACCCGCGTGACCTTCGGCGACATCGCCCGCTGGAAGAGCAGGTTCACGCCGAAGAGCATCGGGAAGACGGTCAGCCCGATCGCGGCCAGGAACGGGTCCACGAGGACCATCTGGACCGCGCCGAAGACGAGCATGACGAGGACGCCGAAGGCCATGGGCAGCGGGTAGAAGACGTTCCACATCGACTCGACGTCGGAGTTGGCGTTCGACAGGAGCTGGCCCGACGGGTGACGGTGGTGCCAGGAGAGGGGAAGCCGGAGGTACTGCCGGGTGATCCGGCGACGGTACGTCGCGGAGAGGTCGTAGACGGCGATGCCGGCCGCGATCCGGCGGACGATCACGCCGGCGACGTTGGCGAGGACCACGGCGACGAGGACGAGCACGGCACGGACCAGGTCAGCCGTGGCGATGGACCCGGCGGCGATCGCCGGCGCGACAGTGTCGTGGACCACACGGCCGATCACCCACGCGGTGCCGGCGGTCATGATCCCGTAGATCGTGGACCCGACGGCCGCCACCGTGATCCACCCCTTCTCCTCACGGATCCCGTGCCCGATGACGCGCAGTCCGGCGCGGAGCGTCGCGGTGGACGCGACCGGGCCGAGGGTCGACGAGGACAAGGAAGGCTCCCTGGGTTTCAGGCGTGGGACGGGCGTCCGCGCTCTCGGCGCTGAGCGGCCTACCGGCACACCGACGGGCATCGCGTCGGGTATGCGTCGGGCGCTGGGCGGACAGCTACCCACCTTCTCATGGCGCCACGACCGCCTTGGCCGGGGTTTCCGGCTACATCCGCTCCAGGCTCGCGGTGCGCCGGCTGGACGTCTCGAGGAGGCGGAGCGCGGTGAGCCCGACCGCCGCGTAGAGAAGTCCGACGCCGGCCTCGCGCAGGACCAGCCCGCTCACGTCGCCGAAGGTGGCGCCGGCCACGAGGTCGCGGGCGGCCGTGATCGTGTGGCTGAGCGGCAGCCACGCAGAAACGGCCGCCATCCAGTCCGGCATGGCGCTGATCGCCACGTTGGCCCCGCTGAAGACGAGCAGCAGCCCGAAGACGATGTTCGACAGCACCGCGGTCTCTCGGACCCGTAGCCCGATCGCGGCGGCGACGAGACCCAGGCCGGTGCACGAGGCCGCGCCGATGGCCATGGTCAGGACGAGTGGTCCCCAGGCCGCGACCGGGATGGACACACCGAGGATCAGGCTGCCGATGATGAGGCACACCAGGGACACCAGCCAGCCGTTCACGATGACCGGAAGAGACCGGCCGACGAAGAGCGCCAGACGGGGCGCCGGCGTGGCGAGGACGATGCCCAGCGTCTGGGTCTGCCGCTCCCCGGCCACGGTGTTGGCCATGGCGAAGACGCAGGGCACGGCGCAGTACTGGACGGCATTGCCGACGAGGTAGAACGCGTCCGATCCAACGCCTGCGCTGCGGCCGAGGTACGCGAACAGGAGCACCTGGAAGACGGGAGCGACGAACATGGTGGGGATGTAGATCCACGGGCTCAGCCAACCGAACAGGGCGCGGAAGCTGATCAGCCCACCGACGAAGAAGATGCGCAGTGTCGTCATCGTGCCCTCACGTGAGGGACAGGGTGGCGTGACGGCGTGCCGACCGCAGGACGACGCCGGACAGCAGCGCCGCCACTGACGCATACGCCGTCCCCAGTGCGACGCACATGGTCAGGTCGAACCACGGCGACTCCCCCGCCGCAGCCGCCCGCATCGCGTCCATGCCCCAGGTCGGTGGCAAGGCCCACGACACCCACTGCACCCACGTCGGGAACAGCGCGAGCGGCACGAGGAACCCGCAGAGCAACCAGCCGGGGTACTCGAGCATGTTGCCCATGGCCCACGCCGTTCGGTAGCGGGCCACCGCCACCGAGAGGAGGAAGCCGAACATCGCGATGGCGAGGACGGTCATGAGCAAGCCGGCGCTGAAAAGCAGCGGGTTGCCCACCGGCACCTCGATCCCGAACAGCACACGTCCCCACACGAGCGTGGCGACGAGGCTGTAGAGGCCGGTGGTCGCCATCGCGGTCGTGATGGGCACGAGAACGAGCGCGAACGGCGTCGGCGCGGCGACGAGCAGTTCGAGGATTCCTTGCCACCTGGCGAACTGCAAGGCGCTGCTGGCGGTCGTCGCAATCGCCGACCAGGTGCCCATGACCGCGGAGCCCAGCCCGGCATACACCAGGGCGGCGGGGTCGCCGTTCTGCCGGTAGACCAGGAATGCGGTCGTCGCGAAGAAGAGCGGGTAGACGATCTGGAGGATGCCGGTGAAGGCCGACACGGTGAGCAGTTTGAGCTGGAGCCAGAACGTGACGGCGAGCATCCGCAGCGTCCGGGTCACCCGACGGACTCCGTCGACTCGGTCTGCCCCACCAGCTCGACGTAGGCGTCCTCGAGGGTCGGCTGCCGGGTGATGACCCGTCCTACGTTCGTGCCGGCGAGGAGGGCCAGGACGCCCGGGGCGACCTCGACACCGTGGTCGACTTGGACGAGCAGGAGCTGGGACCGACCCTGATCCTCGATCGAGACGGACCGCACGCCGGGGACGCCCCTGACGGCCGTGACGACGTCGGGGCGCACCCCGTACGCCTCGACCTCGAGCACGTGACCACCCGACACGGCGGCCTTCAGCTCACTCGGCGTCCCACGCGCGACGATCGTGCCCGAGCGGATCACGGCGATCTGGTCGCAGAGCTCGTCGGCCTCGAACATGTAGTGCGTCGTGAGCAGGACGGTCTTGCCGGCCGCCTTGAGGTCGCCGATCAGGCCGCGGAGCTCACGGGCGCCGACGGGGTCGATGCCGATGGTCGGCTCGTCCAGGAACAGCACGGCCGGGTCGTGCACCAGGCCCCGGGCGATGTGGAGGCGCTGCCGCATACCCCGCGAGTAGCCCTCGACCCGCTCGCCCTCGCGTCCGCGAAGTCCCACGAGATCGAGGAGCTCGTCGATTCGCCGGCGCTGCTCGTGCGGGGGAACGCCGTACAGCTCGCCGAAGTAGCGCAGGTTGTCGCGGGCGGAGAGGCGGTCGTAGAGGCCGCGGTCGCCGCCGAAGACATAGCCGACCCGGCGCCGCACCTCGCGCGGCTCCTCGACGACGTCGTAGCCGAGGACGCGGGCGAGGCCGGCCGTCGGCAGGAGCAGCGTCATGAGCATCTTGATGGTGGTCGTCTTGCCGGCGCCGTTGGGGCCGAGCAGTCCGAAGAGCTCACCCTCCCCGACCTGGAAGGACACGCCGCGCACCGCCTCGACCGTGGTCCGACGGCGACGGAGGATGCCCGTGGTCGTGACGTAGGAGCGACCCAGGTCGTCCGCCTCGATCACCGGCATCGGGGCAACCTACCCCGACCGGCCGAGAGGCCAAGTTTGGTCGCTATGGAACGCCCGAGAGCGACCAAACTTGGCCTTTCGGCCGCAAGAAAGAAAAAGGTCGGTCAGGGGGCGGGCGTGGGCCGGTAGCGGATGGCCACACAGAACGAGGCGGCCACAACGCAGAGGGCGCCGGCGACGTACCAGGCGAGGTCGTAGGTGCCCAGCTGGTCGCGGATTACGCCGGCACCCACCGCCGCCGCCGCGGCGCCGAGCTGGTGCGACGCGAATACCCAGCCGAAGGCGATCGGCCCGCGCTCTCCGAACACGTTGCGGCACAACGCCATCGTCGGCGGAACCGTCGCCACCCAGTCCAACCCGTAGAACAGGATGAACGCCAGCATGCTCGGGTGCACCGCGTCGCCGAACAGGGACGGCAGGAGGAACAGCGACGCGCCCCGCAGCGTGTAGTACATCGCCAGGAGGAAGCGCGGGTCGTACCGGTCGGTCAGCCACCCCGAGAAGATGGTCCCGGCGATGTCGAAGATGCCGACCACGGCGAGCAGCGAGGCCGCCGTGGTCTGGGGCAGGCCGTGGTCGTGCGC
>DATLQE010000430.1:0-2155 GCA_035535335.1 Lapillicoccus sp.
GGTAGGCGGGACAGGGACGAACCGGTCAGCACGCCTAGGTCAGCGGTGACCGGTGAGCCGCCACGTTGCGGGGAACAGACCGGCGGCGACCGCGACCTTGATCGCGTCGCCGACAAGGAACGGCAGGACGCCGAGGGCCAGGGCCCGCGGGAACGACACGTGCGCCACCGCCATCAGCCACGGCACGCCGACGGCATAGATGACGAGGTTGCCGATAACCATGACCCCCGCCGTGCGGGCGATGCCACGGGTGGCCCCCCGCTCCGCGAGCCGGCCGACAACGGCGGCGGCCACGACGAACCCGATTACGTACCCGAACGACGCGCCACCCCAACCGGAGGAGTGGTTCGAGAACACCGGAGCGCCGAGGACGCCGGCCATGAGGTACAGCAGCATCGACAAGGTGCCGCGGACCGTGCCGAGCGCCGCGCCGGTGAGGAGGACGGCGAAGGTCTGCAGCGTCACGGGGACCGGCGTGAACGGCAACGGGATCGACACCTGCGCCGAAAGCGCCGTGAAGGCGGCGCCACCGACGACCAGGAGCGCGTCACGCACGAGACCGCCGGGGATGACGTCGCCGAGGACGCGCGGGGCGGTCAGGCTCATCGACATGGGGGTGACGCTAGCGGATGGCCCCCAGAGCCCGGCATACCCGTCCGGCCTCACCTGGCGCATACGCGGGCCGCCGACGACGGCCGTCATCGAAGGATTGGTGCTCGGACGCTCGGAGTTCCGTGCGCTCCGGACCAATGGTCAGGAATCGCGGCCGAGGAGGTCGGCCAGGTCGTAGGTCACCGGGCGGTCGAACTGGTCCCAGGTGCACGACCGCGGGTCGCGGTCGGGCCGCCAGCGGACGAACTGCGCGGTATGCCGGAACCGGCCCCCCTCGAGGTAGTCGTACCTCGCCTCCACCACCAGCTCGGGACGAAGTGGCACGAAGGACAGGTCCTTGCCCGCGTTCCAGCGGCTGCCCCAGGCACGACGCTGGGCCGGCGTCGCCTCGATGTACTGCGCGTGGGCGGCCCAGTCCCAGGGATGTCCCTCGAACGTCGTCACGTAGGGCTGCAGCTCGGTCAGCAGCTCACGGCGCCGGGCCACGGGGAACGCGCCGATCACGCCGATGGAGGCGAGCGCCCCGTCGTCGCCGTAGACGCCGAGCATGAGCGACCCTACGGCGTCACGTGAGGTGGTGTGCAGCCGGTAGCCGGCGACGACACAGTCGGCGGTGCGCACATGCTTCACCTTGGTCATGACCCGCTTGTCCTGCTGGTATGTCAGATCCCGCGACTTGGCGATGAGGCCATCCAGGCCGGCGCCTTCGAGGTCCTCGAACCAGCGACCGGCGACATCCTCGTCGTCGGTGATCGGAGTGAGGCGGACCGGTGTTGAGGCGGCAGCGAGGGCGTCCTCCAGGCGCCGGCGCCGTTCCGAGAACGGTCGACCGGTGAGGTCCTCGTCGCCGACCGCAAGGAGGTCGAAGGCGACGAAGCCGGCCGGGGTCTGCTCGGACAGGAGCTGCACCCGGCTGGCGGCCGGGTGCAGCCGTAGCTGCAGCGCCTCGAAGTCGAGCGCGCCCCGCTGCGGGTCGACGAGGACGATCTCGCCGTCGACGACGCAGCGCGCCGGCAGGTTCGCGCGGACCGCGTCGACGAGCTCGGGGAAGTAGCGCGTCATCGGCCGCTCGTTGCGACTCCCGATCTCCACCTCGTCGCCGTCCCGGAACACCACCGACCGGAACCCGTCCCACTTGGGCTCGTACAGCTGGCCGGGAGGGATGCCCGTGCCCACCTTGGCCAGCATCGGCTTCACCGGCGGCATGACGGGGAGATCCACGGCGCCATTCTCCGCGTCCGCTACGGGGGCGGGAGGACGGACACCACGCCGTCGATGGTGACCTCGACCGGATTGCTGTCGTCGATCCCTGCCGGCACGTCGACAAGGCTCGTCGTCGGGCTGATGTCCATCGTGCACGGGCCGTCACTGATGGGCTTCGCCCTCACCGTGAGGCGGTTGTCTGCGGACGCCGACACGCCCGTCGGCACCTTCGGGCAGGAGCTGCTCCCGAACGTAACGACGTACATCCGGCCGGCCTCGGCCCAGACGGCATGGGCCTCGAACGCCGAACTCCTGGTCGCATTCGGCGGCAACCCTCTGA
>DATLQE010000431.1:0-11359 GCA_035535335.1 Lapillicoccus sp.
GAGAACATCAGCCACATCGTCGACCTCGGCTCGGGATTGCCGACTAAGGGACATCTCAACGACTACATGCCAGAAGCGCAAATCCTGTTCATTGACCGCGATCCTCTCACCGTCGAGTATGGGCGAGAGATCCTTCTGGACCGTCCGCGCTGCGAATATCTCCAACTGGATGTCCTGCAGGGGTCATCCCTGCTGCTTGCGATGGAGCGGGTTTTCCGGGCCAATCGACGGCTCGGAATCGGATTCGTGGGGCTGAGCTACTTCTTCTCGGACGATCAGGTGCGAGATCTGGCGCAGACACTTCAGTCGTGGTGTGCCCCGGGCAGCGTTATGGCAATGTCGTTCCTGTCTGCCTCCAGCGAAGCCACGGCCGAGAAGCTCGTTGCCGAATACGCTCGGACGGTTAACGCACCTCTGTATCTTCGTCGACCCGACGACGTCGCGCCGCTCCTCACTCCATGGCAGGTACTTGAGAATGGTCCCGTCGACGATTTCATGCACGCTAACGACCGACCCCCTGCCGGAAGCCCACAAGACGGCTCGATACGCATGCATGGCGTTTTCGCCACCATCCCGGGAAAGGTGAAAGCAGCGTCGGGTTGAGGCTTGATGGTCAACGTCGACGGCGTCGCCGCCGCAGTGACGAACGAGCGAAGCGCTCGAGCGAAGCTGCCCTCGCGCCCGGTTCGGCCATGCCGCCCAGGGTCCAGGCCATGAGTCTCCACTTCAAAGGGACAGCTCTGGTAGTGCACAAAAGGCGCCTGGTGTTCGCCCGCTCGACCCCAACCTAGACTGCGGGTGGAGGTGGTCGCCGGTGCCGCAGAAGAACTGGATCCCTGCCGGGGTCGATCGGACCGTGCCGAGTATCGCCCGGATTTACGACTACTTCCTCGGCGGCACTCACTACCTGCCGGTTGACCGTGAGTTGGCGGCGCAGATGGAGCAGGCGGTGCCGGACGCGCGCACCAACGCCCTGGTCAATAGGGCTTTCCTCGGCCGGGCCGTCTCGTTCATGATCGGAGAAGGCGTCCGGCAGTTTCTCGATATCGGGTCCGGGATGCCGACCTCGGCCAACGTGCATCAGGTCGCGCAAGGCGCCGACCCGCAGTCCCGGGTGCTCTACGTCGACAAGGACCCGACTGTCATCGCGCACAGCGAGCTCATGCTCGAGGGCAACGAGGGCGCCACGATGGTGCGGGCAGACATGCGTGATCCGCGCTTGATCCTCGATCATCCGCAGACTCGGCGGCTCATCGACTTCGACCGCCCGGTCGGACTGCTGATGTTGATGGTGTGGCATTGGGTGCCCGACGACGCCGACCCGTGGGGATTGATCGCCGAATACCGTGACGCCCTCGCGCCCGGTAGCTTCCTGGCGTTGACGCATCTGACCGCGGACCTGCGCGAATCGATGACCCACGCACCCGGGCTCATCAGCACCAGTCGCAGCGTCGACCAGCTGACCGAACGTTCATACGACCAGGTGCTCAACCTGTTTGGAGACTTCCAGCTCGTCGACCCCGGCCTGGTCAGCTGCGCACAGTGGCGTCCCGGCTCCTCCAACGACAATTCCAGCGCCACCGACCTAGGTGCCCTCATCTACGCAGGAGTGGCTCGCAAAGCCTGAGCCGGACCACAGGCTGGTAGGCGCTTCTCGGTCACGGCAATGGTGCGCCACCGCCGCAACAGCGGATTGAGCGGATGTGATCCGCACCCGTGGCAAAACCGCTCAGGAGGTGAGCGGCGGGAAGGTCGGCGAGGAGCAGTAGGACATGGAACACCTGGCTTGCGCGATGGCTTCGTGATCGACTTCGAACCTTTCGACCAAGAAGGAGGCGCTGAGCGGCGTCGTCCGGTCACCCGGGTGGTCCCGTGTACTCGAGGACGCGCAGTTGGTCGTTCTCCAAGATGACCTTGTAGTGCTGGGGATTGCTCATCACCGGGTCGAGCCTCACGCGGACACGATGGCAGGGTGGAGTCCGCGCTGGTGAAGTTCAGGTACAGTCCGGCTCCGCTACGAAGGACGAACGCCACAGTCACGGCCTTCGCGGCGATGTGGGGCAGGTGCTCTGTGGCGGATTACCCCACCTGAGGACGGCCGTCCTAAGGATCGGCGGCGCGGGATATGGTGCCCCTCGGGCGACGCAGTTCGTCCACTTCAGTGTCGCAAGGCGAGGGCAGGACCTTTCGGACGCAGTCTGCCCCTCAAGGACCCACCGGTCCGCCGGCGCAGCTGATTTGTCTCGGGCGCCACATCGGTGTGTGTCGAAGTCCCGGCGGGGCAGGTTGATAGGGCGTTGATCCCGATCGTCGGCGCGCACCCTCGGCAAGCAGCTCCAGTCCGTCCTGCGCACCGCTGAGGCCCGAAGCGGAGTCCCTGGTCACACCTCACCGGCGCGAACCAGGTGCGACTCGTAGGCGAGGACGATGAGCTGGGCGCGGTCGCGGGCGTCGAGCTTGGTCAGGGTCCGTGCGATGTGGGTCTTGACGGTGGCCGGGCTGATGTAGAGCCGGGTGGCGATCTCGGCGTTGGAGAGCCCCTTGGCGACCAGGACGAGGACGTCGCGTTCTCGCTCGGTGAGGACATCGAGGCGCAGGGAGCCCGAGGGTGCGGGCGCGGCCGGACGTTGGACGAACGCCTCGATCAGGTGCCGCGTGATCCCGGGCGAGAGCGTGGCCTCCCCCGCCGCCACGAGCCGGACGCCGGCAAGGAGGTCGGCCGGCGGCGTGTCCTTGAGCAGGAAGCCGCTCGCTCCCGCCTGCAACGCCGCATACACGTACTCGTCGAGGTCGAACGTCGTGAGGATGAGGATGCGGACGTCGGTACATCGAGGGTCGCCGAGGATTCGGCGGGTAGCTTCGACGCCGTCCATGATCGGCATCCGGATGTCCATCAGTACGACGTCCGGCAGGGTCTCCGCGACCAGTTCGACAGCCTCCGCTCCGTTGGCGGCACTTCCGACCACGTCGAGATCGGGTGCCGACTCGAGCAGGACGACGAACCCGGCTCGTACCAGCGTCTGGTCGTCGACCACGGCGACGCGGATCATCGCGCGGCCACCGACGCTCCCAGGGGAAGCTCCACCTCGACGCGGAACCCGCCTCCCGGCTGATGGCCGGTCTGGACCATTCCGCCGAAGAGGGCGGCCCGCTCGTGGATCCCGGTCAGGCCGTGGCCGGAGCCCGGGGTCCTTGGTGTGGCTGCCGGCCCGTCGTCGGTGATGTCGATGCGCAGCTCGTTCGACGACCGCCCGATCGTGAGGTGCGCGACCGGTCCACCGTGGCGCAGCACGTTGGTGAGGCCCTCCTGGACGATCCGGTACGCGGTGACGTCCAGGGCCGGCGGCAGCTCTCCGACGTGGTCGAGCCCCGACACCTCGACCCGCAGTCCGGCGGCACGGAAGTGCGCCAGCAGCCGCTCGACGTCCCGAAGGCCCTCGACCGGCGTGGCCTCGGAGGCGTCGAGCGTGTCGCTGTCGGACCGGAGCAGGCCGAGGAGCCGCCGCATCTCGACCAGCCCTTCCCGGGCGGTGACCTCGATGCTCCCGAGCGCGTCCCGGGCGACCTCCGGCCGGTCGGCGATGACGTGGTGGGCGACACCAGCCTGGACGGCGATCACGCTCATCGAGTGGGCCACGACGTCGTGCAGGTCGCGGGCGATGCGGAGGCGCTCGTCGGCGATGGCGCGCCTTGCCTCCTCCGCCTTCTGCTCGGCCTGCCGGTGGGCCTCGTCGAGCTCGTCACGGCGTCGGGCCCGGCGGGATCTCAGGTTCTCTCCCGCAAGCCACGCCACCGTCACTGTCAGGATGGTGCTGATCCACGACGACGCCGTCGCCACCTCGGCAGGCTGCAAGAACAGGGAGACACTCAGCCCCGCGATCCCCACGAGGTAGACCAGCAGGGCTCGACGGCGCTGCGCGTGCAGGGCCACGAGGAAGACCAGCACGAACGTGGTGTACCCGGGGAACGCGCTGAACCGGCTCCACGAGTAGGCGACCATCGCGGCGGTGGAGGCCAGCATGGCGAGCAGGGGGTACCGGCGGTGGACCACGACCGGGATGGCGATGAGGCCCACCAGCACGTAGGCCGCCGGGCTGGTCGGCGTCTGGCCCGGGGCGAGCGGTCGGGTCGCGAGGTCGACGGCCATCCCGGCCCACAGCAGAGCGGCCACCGTGGCGTCGAGCACCCGCTCACGAACGGCCGCCCAGCGACGGCCGATCGGGGCACCGACGGAGAGCTGCGGACGGCGCACACCGCAAAAGGTATCGGCGGAACGCCGTTGCGGCATCGGCCACCAGGCGTACGCCGAGCGGGTGACACAACGCCTCACGGTTCGCCTGCGAGGCCGACGACAGCGACAGGACGAGGCCGCGACGGTGGGGCCATGAACACACCACCCGTCGTCCCGGCGGACCCAGAGCTGGGTACCGCCTCCGTCCCTCGTGGCTGGTTCCAGCGGTCCGCGGTCGCTCATCCGATCCTGCTGCTGCTCGGCCTGGCCGTCCCCTTTGTGTGGGTCACCCAGATGGGGTCGGCGATCGCCGGCCTTGACCTGATGCCGGCCAAGCTGGCCGAGCTGCTCGTCCTCGTCGGCCTCGCCGCCGCGATCTCCCGGGCCACCGACCGAAGGGCCGGCGTCCGCCAGCTCTTCGCCGGTCTCCTGCGCTGGCGGCTGGGGTGGCGGTACGTCCTCCTCGTTGTCGCGATGCCAGTGCTCACCGTCGGTGTGGGTGTGGCCACCGGGAGCCTGCAGAGCCCAGCCGACGGCTGGGTGTCCGTCGCCCTGACCTACCTGATGTTCTTCGTGATCGGGGCCGTCACCGCCAACCTGTGGGAGGAGACGGTCTGGGGCGGGTTCGTCCAGGGTCGGCTCATGGCTCGCCACGGACTGCTGACGGGCTCGTTGCTGACCGCCCTCCCGGTGTTCCTCATCCATCTGCCGCTCGCGTTCGAGAGCAACGGCTGGTCGGGCACCACCTGGCAGGACGCCCTCGTCACCTGGGGTGTGCTCCTCGTCGCGGCGCCGTTCCAGCGCTACCTGATCGGCACGCTGCTCGTCGACACCAACGGCAGCACGCTGGCGGCCGGCCTGATGCACGCCTCGATCAACGCCGCCGGCGCGATGGTCGTCGTCCCCGGCGGCTGGCAGCTCGTCCCCGCCCTGGTCCTGCTCACCGCCGGTGTCGCCGCATACCGCCGCTGGCGCGGCCGTCCGGCGACCGACGGCTACGCCCCCGCCATCACCCCCGCCTCCGAGGCCGCCCAGCTCACCGCACTCGGAGTAGGGCGATGACCGCCGTCGTCGCCGGGCGGGCCAGCATCGTCGTGGCCACCCACCGCCCGGCGACGACGGTCCTGTTGCACCTGTTGCACCTGGTACCGGGAGCAACTGCCCTGCTCGGGTACCTCTTCCTCCTCCCGGTGGCCGAGGCGCTCGGCTGTCAAGCAACTCTGACCTCACCCAAGGACGCCTGATGTCGGCAACACCACGGCGACGCCGCAGCAGGTCGCCGAGGAACAGGCCAGGATGGCCAACGCCGTCACCGTGGTACGCGACACCTTCGCCCAGGCCCGGCAGCGCCAGGACCGGGCGGTCATCGTGCTCCTGCAGGCCGACATGTTCGACCCGACCTACACCCCGAACTTTGCGACCGACATCTCGGCGTTCAAGCCGCTGGTCCAAGCGCTGGTCGACGAAGCGTCGGCTTTCGACGGACCGGTGTACCTCGTCAACGGTGATAGCCACATCTACAACAGCGACTGCTCCCTCGCCTCCGGCTCCAAGTGGCTGACCACGTACGGGGTCACCGGGACGGCGAACAACCCTGGAACGCATCACCGTCGACGGGTCGGACAACAACAAGGACTGGCTGCACGTCACCATCAATCGGCAGGTGCTTCATCGGTCCCTTCGTGGGAGCGGGTTCCTTACGTGTTCTAGCTGCGAAGGGTCCAACTTAAGCACCGGGCCACTGACGGGCGGCGAGGGCCCTTCGTTGCCGCTTTAGGTCGGGGCAGGCGAAAGCAGTGGCTCGAGGATCACGACTGCGGTCTCGGATGACCGCAATGCTGCATACCCGTCCAGCCTTGGGTCGATCTGCCTCCACCTGGCCCACAGCCGGGACCGTTCGTCTCCGGTCGCAGCGCGGGCCCTGACCGCCTGGGTACCGTCGACGGATATGACTGTTGCCTCCGAGTGCGCCTGGAGGTTGAGCCACCACGACGGCTCACTGTCGGCCCAGCCGTTCATGGCCAGGGTGACCATGTTCGGACCGTCCTGGAGGTATCCGAGAATCACGTTTCGCGGGTCGCCACTGCGACGGCCGATTGCGGTGAGTCTCAGCGTGCCCCAACGGTTCTCCTTGGCACGCCGTAAACCGATGCGCCCTCCGGTAACCCGGTACAGGCCGCGGTGCGCGAACCAGGCCAGGCGAACAAACCACCGCGGAGGAAGGCGAGGCCGCTGCTTGCGTCTGTCCGACATGATGGTCTCACCCGCTCGCGTTACGTCCGAGCTACTGCCGAAGGCCGACCGGCGGCCGCGAGCACCGTGGCGGCGATCTCGGTGAGAACCAGGTTGTCGGTTCCTCGTCCCCAGTCGACTGCGGCCGGTTGGGCGCGCGACGACCAGCGTTGACCGCTGAACCGTCCGTTGGGCCGCCGAGCATGCTCGACCAGATCCAACGCGTCCGCCGCTCGGGGATCACCGAGCTGGTCCACTGCCTCCAGAACCCGGAGCCCTTGCAGCACGTCGTAGTGCCAGTAGGCCGGGTAGTGCAGCACGACCCAGGACGAGTGGATCGGTTCTCCGGTTGCCGTCGACCGGAACAGCTGATGCTCCAACAGTATCTCCGCGGTGCGTTCGGCGGCCTGCCTGGCGGCCGTATCCCCGGTCCGCTTCGCGTAGGTCGCCAGGGCCAGGGCCGGAATGGCCGACTCGTGGAAGGACGAGCGCCAGGCATCCGGGTGGCGGTCGCAGTTCCAACCACCGTCCGGCCACTGCCAGTCAAGCAGCGCCTCCACCAGCTGCCGGGTGCCTTGGTGATCGGCAAATCCCAAACAGGACAACGCGTACACCGCATTGCCCTCGATCGACCCGTGCCGTCGGGCACGGCCAGCCACCCGCAGGACTCGCTGCGGTTCGAGACCTGGTAGCAGCCAAGCCAGCTCTGCACCGACAGCCACCTCGAGCCGCTTGCGGTCGACGGGCACGGCGGAGTCGGCGATCTCCACCAGCCGCCAATGCGTTCCCGTCCACTTCGTATACGGGTGGTGACCCAGGGGGAAGGCGAGCAGCTGCTCGACCAGCTCTTCCGTCGAGCTCACCGCTTCATCCTGCGTAGGGCCGCTGCTCCGAGGCAAGAAGTCGAGGCAAGGGACTTCTTCACGGTCAGGCTCAGTGCCTCAGTGGACGGCCCACGACAGAACCACTCAGTGGCGGCCCGGGCTCGCGGCTCAACCCTTCCGGGCCCCGGTCAGCGCCTGTACGACGGCTGCGCACGCCACGGCACCGCGCGGCGCCGGCCTTCTCGAGCCGGAGCAGTGGATGGGCGCCGAAGCTCAGACGGCGAACCGGCGGACGGCGTTCGCGTAGCCGGCGTTCCACGACGACGCGGTTCTGGGTGAGGTGGAGTCCAAAAAGCTCGGGCACAAACCGGCTTTCCCCAGCCGAGCCGCCGATCCTACCGGCGCTGACCGCGACCTTGAACTCGTCGGCGAGCACGTGTCCGCTTTGGTCGATGACCTCGAAGTACGCGGCGACCTCGTCATCCCCCGCACAGCGAGGTGCCACCCTGAACTCAAGCTCCTCGTCCCGGGGTGACCACCGTGCCCAGTGCAGGCAGTTCGTCATGCAGGCCTGCGCACTCAAGCGCACGATTCGTAGAACGGAGCTGCTGAGGTTGACGAGCGTCGCCGCCGGCGCACTGACCGAGTTGCTCCCACCGGTCCCAGCGTGGGTTGACGTGGGCGCCGTCGTACCGGCGGCCACGGCGGATAGGTTGCCCACCACGTCGGCACCGGTGGCGGTTTGGGCCGTCGCGACGGCGAGGGTGGCGGTGTCCGGCATGGGTGATCTCCTCATCAGCTAGTCGGTGTGGTCGCCGGCGCGGCGACTCGTCAGCCAGCACTGTCTCCCGGTTTTCGAGCCGGCCGCGTCCGCCAACCGGGCCGGCGTGGGGGTGGCGCCGACGTCCGCTGGTCGAGGGACGTCAGCGATTCCGCCCCGCCGGCGACGCCCAATCCCACGACACAACCTCTCGTCGCCCTGCCTGTTCGACGCCGTGAACCTGGATCGCCGACGTGGGCATGGCGGCCCCGGTGAGTCCATCCGTCCGCAGACGAGGGCCAGCACGGCAGTCTCGCGGAGCGGGGGGTGAGGCGCTGGGGAAGTCGCGTCGACGCTCGTGGGCCAGGCCTACCGCCGATTCGTGGGTCGCCTTCTCACGGTCGCGCTCGTCGTTCGGCTTCCGAGATGGCCCAGGCAGCATTGACCAAGCCGATGTGGCTGAAGGCCTGTGGGAAGTTGCCGAGCAGCTCCCCGGTCGTCGGGTGTACCTCTTCAGCGAGCAGGCCGAGGTCGTTGGCGTAGCTGGCGGCCCGCTCGAATGCCGCACGGGCGCGATCAACCCGGTCAGCCATGGCGAGTGCCTGCGCCAGCCAGAACGTACACAGCAGGAAGGTGCCTTCGTCGCCGGAGAGGCCGTCGACTCCGGGGCCGGTCTGGTAGCGGTAGACCAGCCCGCGGCTGTCGGTCAGGCGTTGTTCGATCGCGTCGATCGTGGCGAGGATCTTCGGGTCGGTCGGGGGCAGGAAGCCGACGATGGGCAGCATGAGGTTGGCGGCGTCCAACGCGGTCGACCCGAAGTGCTGCGTGAACGCGCCGGCTTCGTCGCTCCATGCCTCGCGAATCACCGTTTCTTTGATCTCATCGCGCCGCTGCTTCCAGCTCTCGATCCGGTCCGACGCCTGTAGCAGGTCGGACAGGGCGACGGCCCGGTCGAGTGCAGCCCAACACATAACCTTGGAGTACACGAAGTGCTGAGGGTCGCTGCGGACCTCCCAGATGCCCCGGTCCTTTTTCATCCATGAGCCGGCGGCGGTCTCCGCGCAGGCGATCAGGAATCGGCGGGTGTCCTCATCAAGGGTGTCGATGTGCTCGGAGAGCTGCGCGGCCGCGCCGAGCAGCTCCCCGTAGACGTCTATCTGGCGTTGGTTCCAGGCGCCGTTGCCCACCCGGACCGGCTGGCTGTCCTTCCAGCCGGGCAGGTGGTCGAGTTCTCGTTCAGTCAGGTCGTGTTCACCACCGACGCCGAACATGATCTGCAGACCGGCATCGGGACCGATCGCGGATGCTGCGGCGGTGGTCATGAACTGGAAGAAGTCGTTTGCCTCGTCCGGGCAGGCGGCGACCCACAGGGCCTGCATGGTGAAGCTGGCATCGCGTACCCAGCAGTAGCGGTAGTCCCAGTTCCGTTCGCCGCCAACGGCTTCAGGCAGTGACGTCGTCGCCGCCGCGACGATCGCACCGCTGGGCTGGAAGGACAAACCCTGCAGCACGCGGCCGCTGGCGTGTACCAGGTCGTGCCAGGGGCCTTCGTATGCCTGGTGAAGGTCGGACCACGACTGCCAGTCCGCCATGGTGGCGTCGACGGTTGCCGCGAGGCCGGCGTCCGACCAGACGTGAGCGGGTTGCTGCTCCAGGGTTGACCGATGTAATGCCAGATGCACGGTCTGGCCAGATCGCATGGTCAGCTGGCCGTGGGCGGTCCCGCCGTTCAGCTCGAGGGCGATGGGGGTGGTGAGGACCAGCCACTCGGCTCCGCCACGGGCGGTGACGCCGCCGTCAATATGACCGAGCAGCGGCACGACGAGTCCGTACTCGGGTCGGGGTGCGTACGAGATGTTCACTTCTACCGACCCGGACGTGCAGGTGAGCCGTCGGATGAGAAGGTGCGGGACGTTGGTGCCGAGCCGATGTCCGCTGTTGTTGTCTCCGAGCGCGAGCAGGTCGGTGAGAACGACTTCGCCGGTTGCGCTGGCGAATGTGGTCTCCAGCACCAGGGTTCGGTCGTGGTATCGGCGGGTGCAGGTCCACTGTCCGCTGGGTGCGATGCTCCAGTGCCCCGCCTCGGGGCCCAGGAGGCGCCCGAACACCGATGGCGAGTCAAACCGCGGAAAGCCGAGCCACTCCACGGAGCCGGAGCGGTCGACCAGCGCGGCAGAGTGACGGTCGGACAGGAACGCGTAGTCGGCAATGGCGGTGTTCGACATGAGGACTCCTGCGGCACGTCATCGATGCCAGACGAAGGGGAGTTCATCAACGAGTCAGTATCGCCAGTCCTGACAACATCCCGCGAGCAAACGGCGTGGTGGCCGAAAGAGCGGGCGTCAGCCGCGTGGACCCACAACGGCGTCGAGAACGGTGGTGGCGTACTCCGCGGGAGACTCCTCCCAGGCGAAGTGGCCGATCTCCAGCACAACCAGGCGGCTGTTGGGGATCCGCTGGTGCAGGAACTCGGCGTTGACGAGGGGCACGACGTGGTCGTGCCGTCCGGCGATGATGGTGACCGGGGCGGCGATCTGCGGAAGGAGCTGGGCCAGTACGGGCAGCTCCTCGGGGTATCGCGGACGTAGCGCATGGACTCCACGAACCGGTCACCCTCGTAGGACACGAGATAGTCGGCGCGGATGTCGCCCGAAACGTTTCCCGCGTGCGCGTCCATCGCGGCGTTCACGACCGCGTGCGGGTCGACGGCCCGATACTTCTCCAGATCGCGGTCGAGGACCCATGAGGCCAGGGGTTCGCCCAGCTGGAGTGGGACCGCTGTGCCGCCGGCGCCCACGACCACACCGGCGAACAGTCCAGGGTGGTCGGCGGCCGCGAACAGGGCGGCCGGGGTCCCGACGTCCGGTGCGACGATGAACGGCCGGCCGAGTCCGGTCTCGTCTACGAGCCGCGCGAGGAACCCGCCCATGGCGCGCGGGGCGAGCAGGTCTTCGCGGCCTTCGGATCCGCCGAACCCGGGAAGGTCCACGGCGAAGGGCCGGGCGTGAGCACAGAGGGTCTCCCAGATGGGCGTGAACGCGTACAGGCTCTCCGGCCACGGGCTGGTTAGCAGAATCGTCGGCCCCGCGGTGCCGCCGCCGTCGGCGCACCTGACTCGCACCCCGTCGACGGTGCGAACGCGGACCTCGGGAAGCCGTGTCGTGTTCATGGGTCCACTTTCCCCGCGCCTCGTTGGTGGGCGCTCAGAGGCGAGGCCGGCATCGGCAAGACCGCTCTGCTGGAGTTCGCCGTTGGCCACGCCGTGGACTTCCGAGTCGTGCGGGTTGCCGGCGTGGAATCCGAGCTGGAGTT
>DATLQE010000432.1:0-3293 GCA_035535335.1 Lapillicoccus sp.
TCGCGGGTGAGGGGACGGGTCCCGTCGAGGTCGGGTACCAGCACGAAGTCGTTCTGCGTGCCGTGTCCCTTGGTGAACGGCACGGTGGTCATGCCCGCATCCTCCCAGCCGTCCCGACGGCGGCGAGCGCCCGGTCCACCAGGTCCGGCGCGTCGTGCGGCAGCCAGACGACCCGCGGGTCCGCGTGGAACCACGACACCTGCCGCCGCGCATACCGTCTCGTCGCGGTGGCCGTCGCCTCCTGCGCCTCCTCGGGAGTCATCCTTCCGTCCATGTGGGCCAGCGCCTGGCTGTAGCCGAGCGCCTTCGACGCCGTCCGTCCGTCCCGGAGCCCCTGCGGGACAAGGCTTTTCACTTCGTCGACGAGGCCCTGGCGCCACATCCCGCGAACCCTCTGGTTGATGCGCGCGTCGAGCAGCGAACGGTCGGCGGCGAGGCCAAGCATCATGGTCGGCACGAGGTGCTCGCGCGTCGGCAGGCTGGCGGAGAAGGGCCGGCCGGTGAGCTCCACCACTTCCAGGGCGCGGACGACGCGGCGGCCGTTGCGAGGTTCGATGGCGTCGGCAGCGGCGGGGTCGAGCCGAACCAGTCGAGCCCGCAGCACGTCGACGCCGACGTCGGCGAGCTCGGCGTCCAGTCGAGCACGGACCGTCCGGTCCGTGGGCGGGATGTCGAGCCGGTCCAGCGCCGCGCGCACGTAGAGTCCCGAGCCGCCCACCAGGACGGCGATGCGGCCCCGGGCACCGATGCCCGCGATGTCGGCTCGCGCATGACGCTGGTATGCGGCGACGCTCGCCTCCTCGCGGACCTCGAGGACATCGAGTTGGTGGTGGACGATCCCGCGGCGCTGGTCGGGCGACAGCTTGGCGGTCCCGATGTCCATGCCGCGGTAGAGCTGCATGGCATCGGCGTTGACGACCTCTCCGTCCAGCCGCTCGGCCAGGGCCAGGCCGAGCTCGGACTTGCCGGTGGCCGTGGGGCCGACCACGGCGACGACGGCAGACCGCGGAGACTCAGACAAGCCGCTCGTCGTGACCCGCGGCGTCGAGGTGCGCGTGCTCGACATCGGGTTCGTCGTCGTGGCCGAAGGGATCGCGGTCGACGCCCGGCATCCACGTGTGGCCGGCCTTGCCCCAGCCGTTCTCGCGGATCGCCTTGCGGGCCCGCTTGGTCTGCTTGGCGTCCAGCCGGTCGACGTAGAGCAGCCCGTTGAGATGGTCGAACTCGTGCTGCATGACCCGGGCGAACCAGCCCGTCGCCTGGAACGACCGCTCCTCGCCGTCCGCGTCGAACCCGACGACGGTCACCCGGTCGGCCCGCTTGAGCGGGTAGCTCTCGCCGGGCACCGACAGGCAGCCCTCGCTCTCGGTGTCGGGGTCGGGGCGGTCGGTCGAGATCTTGCTCAGCGAGAGCATCGGGTTGACGACGACCCCGCGGGCCGGAACGTCGTCGTCGTTGGCCATCTCGTAGACGAACAGCCGGAGCGGAACCGCGATCTGGGGCGCCGCCAGCCCGACCCCATGTGCAGCGTCCATCGTCTCGTACATGTCGGCGACCAGCTGGCGGAGCCCCTCGTCGAAGGACTCGACCCGGGCGGCCGGACGGTGCAACACCGGTTCGCCGGTGATGACGATGGGACGGACGGCCATGGTGGCGAGTCTTCCAAACGAGCCGGCTCAGAGGCCACCTGGTCCCGTCCGGCCGGGCGAGTTGAGGCCTCCACGTCGCGGACTTACGGTGACACCATGACCTATCCCGGCGCCGAACCGACCCACGAGAAGGCCCACCGGCACATCGACCTCGGCGCCCTCATGGACGGCAGTGAGCGGGGACCCGAGGTACCCGAGGAGGACGAATACGGCGAGGCCGCCGACCTCAGCGGCGAGACCGTGGACGGGTACGTCTCGGGTCAGGACGAGGGGTCGATCGACTGACGTCGCCGGTCAGCTCCGCGGGACGCTCGACCGGGCACCCGCGGACACGCGGAAGCGTCGGCCAGTCACGCTCTCCGGTTCGATGCGCACGAACCACGACTTGCGGCCCTCCTGCCACGGGAAGATCGGCAGCGAGGCGGCACTCAACCACTCGTGCGACTCGCGGACGACGTGACCGCGGCCCTTGACGACCACGCTCCACGCGGCGCCGTCCTCGAGGTCGTGGCCGTCGACCTCGTAGGCCACCGCCGTGCGACTTGCGGCGGCCAGCTTGGTGCCGGGTGCGGTGCGGAAGACGATCGTGCCGTGGTCGACGATCGCGTTGACCGGGAAGATGTCCGGGCGGTCGTCGACCAGAACGGCGAGGCGCCCGACCGGCGCATCGCGCAACAGGTCCCAGCAGGTGGTGGGGTCAAGCGTGTCGGTGGCCGTGCCCTCGTCGTGCGCCATGCCGACAGTGTCCCCGGCCTGACTGACCGCCCGCAGGGCCGAAGGTCCCGGGACCTCAGACGGGGGCGCAGGCCGGCGCGGCCACCGGCGCCGGACGGCCGACGGTCGGAATGCCAAGTGAGACGGCCGGTTTCCCGTGCCCCTGCTCCTGCAGCGCCGCCCACGCGTCGCCACCACGGGTACGGCGGACCCGGTATGCGCCGCCGGCCACGCCGCTGTCGGCGACCAGGTGGTGCGGGGCGCCATAGGTGACGCCGACGGTGACGAGGTCGCCCGGCCGCGGCGGCTCGGCGCCGTCGGGAACCGCGAAGTGGACCAGCCGGTTGTCGCGCGCCCGACCGGACATCCGGTGCGTCGCCGCGTCCTTGCGACCCTCGCCGGTCGCCACCAGGACCTCGACGTCGGCGCCCTCCAGCGCCCGGTTGCCGGCCCACGACACCTGCTCCTGGACGGCGATCAGCCGGTCGTACCGGTCTTGGACGACCGCCTTGGGCACCTGCTCGGGCAGGGTCGCGGCGGGGGTGCCCGGGCGGATCGAGTACTGGAAGGTGAACGCGCTGGAGAACCGCGCCGCCCGAACCACGTCCAGCGTCGCCGCGAAGTCGTCCTCGGTCTCACCTGGGAACCCGACGATGATGTCCGTGGTGATCGCGGCGTCGGGCATGAGCTCCCGGACCCGCTCGAGGATATCGAGGAACCTCGCGCTGCGGTAGGACCGGCGCATCGCCTTGAGCACCCGGTCCGACCCGGACTGCAGCGGCATGTGCAGGCTGGGCATCACGTTGCGCGTGTCGGCCATGGCAAGGATGACGTCCTCGGTGAACGCCGCGGGGTGGGGGCTCGTGAACCGGACCCGCTCCAGACCGTCGATCTCACCGCAGGACCGCAACAGCTTGCCAAAGGCGAACC
>DATLQE010000433.1:0-7242 GCA_035535335.1 Lapillicoccus sp.
TTGCTGAGGTGCGCATCGCCGCACAGCTGGACGTTCAGTCCGGAGCGCGGCACGCGCGCGAGGTCTGCGGCCATGAGGAGCGCAGCGCCACGGTAGAACGTGAATGGAGAGACGAGCATCCGTCCGTACCGCACCGGGACCAGCTCGGGCACACGCCCGACCGCTTGCTTCTCCAACAGCGTGACGGGATTCTCGTCCGCGGCGGCGTGAAGGGCGCCCAACGAGGCAAGGGGGACGGCCTTCCGCGCCGCTCGTCCCCGTTCTACCCGCTCCGCGCGACTCTGGTGGATCACGTTAGCGATCATGGGTCAAGGCGTACCACAGCAGCAGGATCATCCATCTCATGCCTGTCGGGTGAGTGGGGGCCATCGTGTCGGTGTAACCGTGATCTGTCAGCGCAACTCTGGGAGGGGCAGCCACCACGCCACCGAGCCCTCAAGGGACCGGCTCGGCGGGAGGTGTCCGGTTCGTCGAAGGAGCTCAGATGTCAGCCGTAGACCCCACCGCCGAATGAGCGGTGCCGGCGGCCCGCGCGCGAACCACCTCCGCGCGGACATACGTCACCTGGACCGCCCTGGCCCTGATGACGGTGTCATCGGTGGCCAGCTTGCGGCCGGCGCCGACCATGGCCGTCTACGGACTGGCCTGCGTCTTCCTCTACGTGCTGCCCGCCATCATCTTCCTGATCCCGACGGCCTTGGTCTCGGCGGAGCTCGCCTCGGGATGGTCAGGGGGCGTGTTCCGCTGGGTCACCGAGGGCATGTCGCGGCGCATGGGCTTCGTGGCCGCCTGGCACCAGTACGCCATGACGATCTTCTACTACCCGACCCTGTTGTCCTTCGTGGCCAGCACGCTGGCCTATGTCATCCACCCGGCGTGGGCGTCCAGCGGAGTCTGGACCGCCGTCGTCATCATCTCGGTCTACTGGCTCGGCACGCTTCTGGCCCTGCGGGGCGGCATTGGGGTCATCGCCAAGCTGGCCTCCAGTGGCGTGCTGATCGGAACCCCTCATCCCCGGTGCGTTGCTCGTCATCTTGGGCATCGTCTTCCTCGCCCAGGGCAACCCCACCGCCGCGCCCATGACGGCGGACAACCTGCTGCCGGAGTGGACGGGCATCGCGAGCATCGTGCTGATCGTCAGCAACTTCGGGGCCTACTCGGGCATAGAGATGAACGCGGTTCACGTCAACGAGCTGAAGGAGCCGAGCAAGGAGTTCCCCAAGGCCATGTTCGTGGCGATGATCCTGGTGCTCTGCATCCTGATCCTGCCGCCACTGGTCATCAGCTGGTTCATCCCCGCCGAGGAGCTCAGCCTGACGGCCGGGGTCATGCAGGCCTTCGAAGCGGTGTTCGCCCACTTCGGGCTTCAGTTCCTCACACCGATCGTGGGTCTGGCGATCGTGTCCGCCTCCCTCGCCGGGTTCATGACCTGGCTGTCCGGCCCGTCGAGGAGTCTCCTGCTGGTCGCCCAGGAAGGTGGCTATCTGCCGCCCTGGTTCCAGCGCACCAAGCCGAACGGTGTCCAGGTCAACATCCTCGTCGCTCAGGGCGTGGTCACCACGGTCCTCGCGCTCCTGTTCGCCTTCGTACCAGCCGTGTCGGACGCCACTGGATGTTCATGACCATCACGACCTCGGTGTACCTGCTCATGTACCTGTGGTTGTTCCGGGCCGCGATGAACCTCCGAACGCATCAGCCCGACCACCCTCGCGGGTACCGGGCTCCCGCCTTCAACCTGCTCTGCATCATGGGAATGGTGTCGTCGGCCGCAGCGATCCTCATCAGCTTCGTGCCCCCCTCGCAGTTCGGTGACGGCAGCCCCGTGGTCTTCGTCGTCATCGTCGGCGGCGGGATCCTCCTGCTGGGGGCCATCGTGCCGTTCCTCCTGGTCCGGCTCCGTAAACCCAGCTGGCAGGTCACGCCCTCGACGCCGACGAAGGAGGAGACGTCATGAGCCATCGAGCCCTCTAGTGGTCCGTCGCCGCGGTTCTCGGCGTCCTGCTGGTCGTCATGCTGGTCTCCTACAACTACAACAAGTCCAACGACGAGGCGCTGGCGAAGGCGCAGCAGCTGACGACCAACCTCAGCCAGGCCGGCCTGCCGACACCCAGGGATCCGGCCTCGGTGGCCAGGGTTTTCGGCACCGACGGCGGCGCGGTCTGTGCCTCGGTCGACAACGGTGTGGCGTTGGGGATCGCCAAGTTCAACCTCTCCGTGGGCAGCGAGTTCTACCGTCGAGCGGTCGTCGCCGACCACCGTGTGGCGGCCGGCCTACTCGCGGTCGTCAAGACCTACTGTCCCGACAAGGTCCCCACCCTGCAGCAGTGGGTGGACAGCCAGAACTTCGAGACCGTGGTCGTCGTGTGATGACCCCTGCTACCACCGACTCGTTGCGGGCGACCGTGACGGACCTGATGCCGCGCGCCAAGGCCGACCTGAGCCGGATGGTCTCCATCAAGTCCGTCCACGACGCGAAGCAGTTTCCGCCCGAGGAATGCCAGCGGATGGTCGATTACCTGGTCGGGGCGTTCACGGAGGTCGGGCTGCAGGACGTCCAGGGCTACGAGACCCCGGACGGCACCCAGGCGGTCTGCGGGTACAAGCCGGGGCCGGCCGGATCGCCGACGGTGCTGCTGTACTTCCACCACGACGTCCAGCCTCCGTTGGATGACTCCGCCTGGGAGACGCCGGTCTGGGACCTGACCGAGAAGGACGGCCGGTGGTACGGCCGTGGCGCCGCCGACTGCAAGGGCAACATCGCGGTGCATCTCACTGCACTGCGCGCGCTGGGGGACGACCTGCCCGTGGGCGTGAAGATCGTCGGTGAAGGGTCCGAGGAGCAAGGCACAGGCGGCCTGGAGGCGTTCGTGCCGGAACACGCCGACCTGTTGGCGGCCGACGCGATCCTGGTCTGCGATGCCGGCAACTTTGCGGTCGGAGTCCCCAGCCTGACCAGCAGCCTTCGCGGCCTGGCCAACGTCTGGGTGACGGTCCGCACGTTGTCCAGTGAGATGCACTCGGGGATGTTCGGCGGCGCCGCGCCCGACGCGTTGGCCGCGCTGATCGCCATGCTGGCAACACTGCGGGACGAGCACGGGAACACCACGGTCAAGGGACTGGACGCGGGGCAGACGTGGGAAGGCGCCGCATACCCGCCGCAGCAGTTCCGCAAGGACGCGAATGTCCTCGACGGGGTGGATCTCCTCGGGGATTCCGTCGGCGACATGGTCTGGGCCCGGCCGACCGCGACGGTGCTCGGCATCGACTGCCCACCCGTCGTGGGGTCCTCGGCCGCAATCCAGGCAGAGGCCCGGGCTCGGATCAACCTCCGGGTGCCACCCGGGATGAGTGCCAGGCAGGCGCAGGACACCCTGATCGAGCACCTGACCTCGGTGACGCCCTGGCACGCCCAGGTGGAGTTCGTGAGGGAGGCCGATGGCGAGCCGTTCGTCGGGGCGCTCGCCGGTCCGGGCTACGAGACGATGACCAGCGCCATGCGCGACGCGTACGGCCGGGACCCGGTGATCCAGGGTCAGGGCGGTTCCATCCCGCTGTGCAACGTCTTCGCCGACACGTTCCCGAAGGCCGAGATCATGCTGCTCGGCGTGGAGGAGCCGCTCTGCCTGATCCACGCCCCGAACGAGAGCGTCGACCCGACGGAGATCGCCCAACATGGCTCTGGTCGAAGCCCTGTTCCTGCAACGGTATGCGGCGGCGGCCGCGAACTCGTGACGGCCACGCCGACCACCCGGACGGGGGGCGTGCTGGCGGCCACCTGCCTCTCTACCCTTGTTGTCAACGCCAACACCTCCGCCGTCAGCATCCTGCTGCCGGCGATCAGCGAGGACACCGGGATGTCGGTGGACACCCTGCAGTGGGCGGTCACCAGCTACTCGCTCGTCGGTGCCGCGGTGATCATCAAGGCGGGATCGCTGGGCGACGTCTTCGGTCGTAAGCGGATCTTCCAGCTGGGACTGCTGCTCTTCGTCGCGTCGTGCGTGCTCATCGCGTTGGCGTCCAACGGCGGCATGGTCATCGCGGGTCGGATGATCCAGGGCGCCGCCGGGTCGACGATCCTCGCCTGCGGGCTCAGCCTGCTCTCCGTGGCCAACAGCGGTCAGGCCCAGCTGCGGGCGGTCTCCCTGTGGGGTGCCGCCGCTGCCGTCGGCGCTGCCGCCGGACCCCTTCTCGGCGGGCTGCTCGTGGACCTCACGGGGCTGGCAGGGGTTGTTCTGGATCGACGCTGTGGTGGCGGGAGTGTGCATCGTCATCACTGCCGGAACGGTGTCCGAGTCGCGCGACCCGAACCGACCCAGGTCGATCGACTTCGCCGGGACGGTGCTCGTCGCCCTCACCCTGGCTCCGCTGATCCTCGCGTTGAGCGCGGGCAGCGGCTGGGGCTGGACCTC
Organism: Lapillicoccus sp.; assembly: GCA_035535335.1. Lineage (GTDB taxonomy): Bacteria > Actinomycetota > Actinomycetes > Actinomycetales > Dermatophilaceae > Lapillicoccus. The sequence goes on from DATLQE010000433.1 coordinate 4,410, forward strand.
GCTGGCCACCCAGGGCTGCCTCGCGGTGGCGATCGGCGCGGGAGTGGGATTCTTCGAGGTCGAGCGACGGGTGCCGGTCCCGTTGCTGGACCTCGCTCTGCTCCGCAACCGGGTCCTGGTGGGCTCCACCGTCGCGATCCTCATCGGCGCCGGCACGATCAACGCCCTCATGTACCTGTTGAGCCTGTACTTCCAGGACCCGGCGGCTCTTGGGTTCTCTCCTCTGCAGGCCGGGCTGGCCACCCTCCCAGCCACCGTCGGGCTCGTGCTCACCGCTCCGCTGGTTCCCCGCCTGGCCAAGAAGTTCGGTGGTCGGCAGGTGGTCGGCGTCGGGTTCGCCATCACGGCAGTGGGTTTCGCCGTCATCGGGTTCAACCAGGCGGACTGGCGCTACGGGACCTTCGTGTTGCCTCTCATCGCGGTCGCGATCGGCATGGGCCTGTCCAACGGACCGGCCTCGTCGGCGGCGACGGCCGCCGTTCCCGCCAACCAGGTCGGGGAGGCGTCCGGTGTCTCGAACATGGCGAGGTACGTCGGCGCCGCGGTCGCCACCGCCGCCGCGGCAACCATCTACAGCTCGGTCATCGCGTCCCGGACCGCCGAGGGGGGTTCGCCCTCCGACGCGCTGTCGGCCGGGCTCGCGACCGCCTCCTGGGTGATGGCGGTCATCAGCGTCGCGGGCGTCGTCATGGCCGTGGTCATGGGACGCCACCGCGCGGTACAAGGCACGCTGGCTCACGCCGCCGCGTCGGCCGCCGCGGTCAGCCACACCCTGCCGACGTCGGCGACACCCGTGGTGGGCGCGGCCGCGGCGGGCACCGGACTTCACGAGGGAGGTTCGCAGCATGACTGACGATGCCGCGGAGCAGGGGCCGGTCCCCTTCACCGCCGACGACTTCGCCGCCCGCCGAGTACGCGCCGCCAAGGCGGGTGACGAGGCCGGTCTCGCGGGGCTGCTGCTGACCCCAGGGCCGGACCTCATGTACTTCACCGGATACGCACCCGTCGCCATCACGGAGCGGATCACCATGCTGGTCATCCCCGTTCGTGGTGACCCGACCATGATCGTCCCGAAGCTCGAGCGGCCGGATGCCAAGAACGCCTCCGGCGTCGCCGGCCTGCAGCTCGTCGACTGGTCTGACGGGAGTGACCCCTACGAGGCCACGGCGCGGCTCCTCGCGGGGGCCGGCCGGTATGCGATCTCTGACTCGGCCTGGGCCATGCACCTACTGGGGCTGCAGGGACGGCTGCCGGAGTCCTCGTACGTTTCACTGACCGGCGGCCTGCCGATGCTCCGTGCGGTCAAGGACGCGGCCGAGGTCGAACGGCTGGCGGCTGCGGGGGCGGCGGCCGACCGGGCATATGAGGAGATCCTCAAGGTCCGGTTCGCCGGGCGTCGGGAGACCGAGGTCGCCGCCGACCTGGCCGGCCTGCTGCGCCAGTTCGGCCACTCGCAGGTGGACTTCACCGTGGTGGGCTCCGGTCCCAACGGTGCCAACCCTCACCACGAGATCGGGGAACGGGTCATCGAGGACGGCGACATGGTCGTCCTCGACTTCGGCGGGCTGAAGTACGGGTACGGCTCGGACACGACCCGGACGGTGCACGTGGGCGAGCCCACCGACGAGGAGCGCGAGGTCCACGAGCTCGTGGTCCGGGCGCAGCAGGCGGGGTTCGAGGGCGTGCAACCGGGAATCCAGTGCCAGGACGTCGACCGGGCTGCGCGGGCCGTCGTCACGGATGCCGGTTACGGCGAGTACTTCATCCACCGGACCGGAAATGGCATCGGGACAACGACCCATGAGCCGCCGTACATGGTGGAGGGCGAGACGCTGCCGGTCCGGCCGGGGATGTGCTTCTCGATCGAGCCGGGGATCTACCTGCCGGGTCGGTTCGGCGTCCGGATCGAGGACATCGTCACGGTCACCTCCGACGGTTTAGGCCGGCGACTCAACGAGACCCCGCACGAGATGAGGATCGTCACCTAGCGCGCAGCCGCGGGGCCAGCCGTCGAGTGCTGCGAGCCCAAGCACTCGCACAGGCGGTGCACCTCGACGACCTCGAGGGCCAGATACTGAAGCCGGCGAAGGACTCCGAGCAGTGCGGACTGGTCGAGATTGCCGGTCAGCGCCGTGTGGTTCCCCGGCGATCGTCCGATCACGAGGTCGGCCAACCATGACCGGTCGTCGGCTCGCAGCTCCCCGTCCACGAGGATGACATAGGGATGGGGTTTCATCGGACGCTTCCCGTGGTGCTCGCCACGACGACGGTGCCGCCTGACGAAGCCGCAGTACCCAGCGACGCCAGCGCCAAACCTGACCGGAGCGCGGCCCGTCAGGGGTTGAGCTGTGCCTCGACAGCGCGATGGACATTTCCGTGGAGGTGTTCGGTGCCGAGACGCCCCACCGTCCCCTCCCGCTCCAACGTGGCGCGGACGTCCGGCTTGACCCTGGCCAGTCGAAGCGTCACGTCCGCTTGACCGCACAGGACCAGGAGGTCGTCGATGGAGGTGGAGCCCTGCGAGTCGAGGAAGTTGATGCCCTCGCAGTCGAGCACCACGCAGCTGGGGTTCTCGTCCTGGATTAGGGCACGTATCCGGTCCGTCAAAGCGTCGGCGGTTGCGAAGAAGAGTCCGCCGTCGAGCCGGACGACGACGACGCCGGGGATCTGCTCGTCATCCGGGTTCTCGACCACGTCGCGGAAGACCTGGGTCCCGGGCTCCCGCGCGAGAATGGGCATCTGCGGGTGAGTGGCGACGTGGACGAGCCAGAGCAGCGACAGCGCGATCCCGATGATGACGCCGGCGAGTACACCGAAGGCCAGTGTGCCGACG
>DATLQE010000434.1:0-9201 GCA_035535335.1 Lapillicoccus sp.
GGACGGCCAGAAGGTCATGTGCGAGGACGTCAAGTACGGCATCTCCCGCACCTTCGCGACCGACGTCATCTCGAACGGACCGACGTACATCCTCAGCTTTCTCGACGTGCCGGCGGACGCCGACGGCAACCCGGTCTACAAGGGCCCGTACAAGACCGAGGGCGTCCCGGAGTTCGACAAGGCGATCACCTGCTCTGGGCAGACGCTGACCCTTCACTTCAAGAAGCCGTGGGCCGACTTCAACCAGGCCGCGGCGTCTCTGGCCGCATACTCCCCGGTCCGCAAGGACAAGGACAAGGGTGACAAGTCGCTGTTCGAGGTGTTCTCCAACGGTCCGTACATGCAGGAGGGCACGTTCGACGCGAACAAGGGCGGCACCTGGGTCCGCAACCCGAACTGGGACGAGAAGACGGACCCGGTGCGGAAGGCGATGCCCGACAAGATCGTCGACGTCGAGGGCGTCCCTTCCGAGCAGATCTTCCAGCGGCTCATCGCCGACGGGGGCGACGACAAGGCCGCCATCACCTTCGCGACGGCGCCGGCCGCGCTGCTGCCACAGATCGCGGCGAACCCGGCGGCGATGACGCGCACGACCAACCCGCTCGCGCCGTTCGTGGACTATCTGGTCCCCAACGTCACCAGCGCCGCGATGAAGGACCCGAAGGTCCGCCAGGCCTTCGCCATGGCGACCAACCGCGACGCATACGTGACGGCCAACGGCGGGACGCAGGTCATGACGCCGAGCTACTCCGTGTGCAACCCGGTCCTGAAGTGCTACGGCAAGGACTTCAACCCGTTCGGTGCGCCGACCTCGGGCGACGCGACGGCGGCCAGGAAGGTCCTCCAGGACGCCGGGAAGAGCCTGCCGGTGCCGATCACCGTCGTCTACCGCAAGACCGCGACGCGCGACGCCGCCTTGTCGGCGCTCAAGCAGACCTGGGACCAAGGGGGCTTTGACGTGACCCTCGAGGGCATCACGGACAAGTACTACCGGACCATCGCGGGCGCGGCGCAGAAGTCGAAGGACGCGTTCTGGGCCAGCTGGGGCGCCGACTGGCCGTCGGGCTCGACCGTCCTGCCGCCGCTCTTCGACGGCCGCATCAATCTCACCGAGACCAGCTCCAACCAGGACTACGGCTGGTACAACAGCGACGCCGTCAACGGGGCCATCGACGCGGCTTACCAGATCGCGGACACCGACGCCCGCGAAAAGGCCTGGGGGCAGATCGATCAGCAGATCAGCAAGGACGGCGCCGTCGTTCCGCTGGTCAGCCAGAAGTTCACCTATGTGCACGGTTCGAGCGTCAAGGGCTACTCCGAGAACCAGCTCTTCGGCGGGTTCCCCGACCTGGCGACGATCGCGGTGAGGTAGCTCGCCTACGAGCCTCGCAGTGCGGTGGCGTGACGCCAGAAGGCCCTGGGCGACGGGCGGCAGCGGTTTCCGCGTGGTCGTGCTGGGGTAGCTGACCGGTGGCGGCGTGGCCACTGAGGTCGCCTCGGTGGGCCTGCTCGAGGAGGAGCCATGAGGACGGTCGACCTGTTCCGGCACACCGACAACGACGGGGACGCGTTGACCCCGGACGGCATCCGGGCGGCCGAGAAGCTCGCCCGTGCGCACCTCACGCCGCCCTACAACGCGTTCGTGTCCACCGGCGCGGCCCGGGCCACGCAGATGCTGGAGATCCTGCGCCGCGCCGTCAACCAGGAGGACGTCCCGATCCTCGAGGACAGGGGACTGCGCTCCTTCGTCGAGGACCGGTGGCGCGACGCGGCCAAGGCGGCCGGAAAGGGCGCGGACCTCGAAGCCATCCGGGACCGCGACCCAGACCTCGTCGACCACGAGTCGGCCCTCCTCGGGCAGGGGCTGGAGCGGGTGTTCAAGCAGCTGCCGGACGGTGCGCGGGCATTGGTCGTCGGGCACTCCCCCACCAACGAGGCCGCGGTTCTCGGCCTCACCGGTTCGCTCGTCGCTCCCCTCGGCAAGGGCGACGGAGTGCGGGTCATCGAGAAAGACGGCCGCTACACGGTCGGCGAGGTCGTCGGCCTGGCCTGAAACACGGACCGGTCAGACACGCGCACGGTTGACCCCACCATGGTTCACGGCAGATTGGGAGCCCGCTGCCGTATTACTGAAATGTGCCCAAAACGGACCTGTCGGGGGTTCTGATCTGCTTTCCTGGAGGAAAGGTGAAGCGGACCCAATTCGAGCGTCAATGCATTCCGTGGATCTGCTAAGCCTTTTGCGTTGATAGGCATGGCTGTTCACACAACTCATTCAGGAAGACGGGCAGGCCTGAACGCTTTTGGGGAGAGCGGCATGAACGGTTCGGATGGCGCGGCATCAGGATGGACGGTTCGACTACTCGGCGGCTTCAGCGTCGAAGGGCCACAGGGCGCTGTGCAGGTACCCCTGCCGGGCCAGCGAGTGGCCGTCTACCTCATCGTTCATGGGCACCCGGTCCATCGCGAACACGTGGCGGCCACGGTGTGGCCCGATGCCCAGCGCTTTCACGCCCGGGTCAACCTCCGGTCGACCCTGTCCCGGCTGGGCTCGGTGGCGCCTATCGTCACGTCCTCCGGGAGCTCGCTGCGCATCGCCGACGGCGTAGACATCGACGTCGAGGCGCTGCAGGCGACGGCGGTCGACGTCCGTGAAGGTCGTCGAAATGGATCCGTTCCCTGGTTCGACATGGAGCTGCTCCCAGGCTGGACCGAAGAGTGGGTCGAAGTCGAACGCGAACGTGTCCGGCAGCTCGAGCTCCACCTGCTCGATGATGTCGTGGCCACCAGTCTGGACGCCGGACGGACGGGGGACGCCATCGACGCCGCCCTCCGAGCGATCCGGCTCGATCCGTTGCGAGAGCCATCGCACGCAGCCCTGCTCCGCGCGCTTCTCGCTGACGGTGACCGGCTTGGCGCGATCAGTCATTACCGGCGGTTGGCGGCTCGTCTGCGCCACTCGTACGGGTTGGCGCCGTCGACAGAGATCACCACGCTCATGGACGAGGTCCTCAATGGACGACCGCGTTCACTGCTGGCCGGGTCCTCGACCTCCAACGGCCGTCTTCACTAGTCCTCGCGGTCGGCGATCGGGATGACGTCGTCGCACGGGAGGCCCGCGGTCAGCGCGTGTTCACATGTCCAGGGGCGATGAGTTTCGCGGAGGTTTCCGGTCTGTCTCCCCACACCCGAGAAATGTCACGCGAGGAGAGCTTCATGACGGCTACGTACACCTTCGACGTCTTCTCCAGCCTCGACGGCTTCGGCGCCGCCGGCGGCGACTGGACTGGCTACTGGGGCAAGCAAGGCCCCGAGCTGCTCGACCGCCGACTGGCCCTGTTCGACGCACAGCAGCGGATGGTCTTCGGGGCCAACACCTTTCGGCAGTTCGTGGAGATGCTGGCGTCCAGCACCGAGGAGTCCGAGGTGCGCGACCCCTGGGTCACCCGCATGTGGAACATGCCGGCCACGGTGGTGTCCACGACGCTGCACGAACCCCTTGACTGGCCAGACGCCACTGTCGCCAGCGGCGACGCCGTCGACATCGTCGCCCGGCTCAAGGAGGAGTCCGACGTGCCGTTGCGCTCGCACGGCAGCCTCTCGATGAACCGGGCCCTCATGGCCGCCGGCCTGGTCGACCACGTCCAGGTGACCCTCTTCCCGGTGATCACCGGTCAGACCGGACTCGACCCGATCTTCAAGGGGACGGCCGACTTCGACCTGGAGCTGGTCGAGCACCGCACGCTCGACGGCCACACCCAAGAGCTCATCTACCGGCCGGCGCTGCACGGCTGAGGCCTCATGGCGCCAGCCGGCGACAAAGCGTCACGAGAAGGAATCTGCGAACCATGAGGCTGACGGTCACCACGAATGTCTCCGTCGATGGAGTGATGCAGGGACTCGGCGGGGCCGAGGAGGACCGCAGAGGCGGTTTCGAGCGCGGTGGATGGGCCATGCCGCATCTCGACTCCGAGGGGGAGGCCTATCTCGTCGACGTCTACCAGCGCGCCACAGCGTTCCTGTTCGGCCGGCGGACCTACGAGATCTTCGCCGGCTCGTGGGGCTCGATACCCGAGATGAGCGCCAGCCCGATCGGCGCCGCTCTGAACAGCCGGCCCAAGTACGTCGTATCCACCAGCCTCACCGACCCGCAGTGGGCGGGCACGGAAGTGTTGAGCGGCGACGTCGCCTCGGCCGTGGGAGACCTCAAAGCACAGCCGGACGGCGAGCTCCTCGTGCCCGGCAGCGGCGTCCTCGTGCGATCGCTGCTGGCCGACGACCTGGTGGACCAGCTCGACCTGGCCATCTACCCCGTGGTCGTGGGTCAAGGCACCCGGCTGTTCCCCCACACCGGCCCGGACATCGCGCTCGAGCTGGTCGATTCACGCTCGACCCCGAGTGGGATCACGATCCAGACCTATCGAGCCGCCGGTCGGCCGCAGTACGCCACCGCCAGCCCGCCGACGTGACGCCCCTCGCCAGGAGCCGGTCAACCGGGGCGGAGGTCACCGCTCTGACCCAGCAGCGAGCTCGGCCTGTGCCGCCGCATACTGCTCGTCGGTCACCGTCTCAAGCCAGGTCGCGGAGTCACCGTCTGGGGTGGTGACGACCAGGGCCAGGTGGCTCATCAGTGCGTACGAGCACCTGGAGTGAAGCGAACGGTCGCCAACACCAGCCGCGACTCGTCGTCGCTGATCCGGTCGAGCCACACGTCACCCGTGAAGGTCGTCGCGGGCCCCTTCGCGGTGGCGGGTGTCTGGCGCAGTTCCATTTCCGATCACTCCTTTCCGGCCACGATGGCCGTGTGGGGCTGGCTTCCTCCCGACGCGGGCCTCTGCTCTGCTGGACGACATGACGTAGCAAGTCTGACCGGAGAAACACACATCCAGCTGGGACATCATTCGATCAGTACGGGCGGGCCCGCCTGAACGCCATCCAGAGGAGAAGCCTGTGCGTGCCACTGTCATCTACGGACCCGGCGACATCCGCGTCGAGGACCGATCCGAACCGTCCATCGTCGAACCCACCGACGCTGTCGTGCGCACCGTCGCCTCCTGCGTCTGCGGGTCCGACCTGTGGCGCTACCGCGGCATCGCCGACGTACCCCGGCCGACGCCCATCGGCCACGAGTACGTCGGCATCGTCGAAGCCGTCGGCAACCAGGTCAGCACCATCCGACCCGGACAGTTCGTCGTCGGCGGGTTCCTTCACAGCGACAACACCTGCGCCGTATGCAAACGAGGCATGCAGTCGCACTGCCCCAACGGCGGCGGCTACGACGGCTGCCAGGCCGAGGCGATCCGTATCCCCAATGCCGACGGCACCCTTATCGCCACCCCCGAACATCCTGACGACGACATGATTCCCGGGCTGCTTGCACTCTCCGATGTCATGGCCACCGGTTGGCACGCCGCCGTATCGGCCAACGTGCGCCCAGGCGGCACCGTCGTGGTCGTCGGCGACGGCGCTGTGGGACTCTGCGGTGTCCTCTCCGCCGCGCAGCTTGGGGCCGACCGCATCATCGCCATGAGCCGCCACACCGACCGGCAGACGATCGCCCGCCACTTCGGAGCAACCGACATCGTCGCCGAACGAGGTGACGCCGGCGTCGAACAGATCCTCGATCTCACCGACGGCATCGGCGCGGACTCGGTGCTCGAGTGCGTCGGCACCGAGGACTCCGTGCTGCAGGCACTCCGGTCCGCGCGCCCCGGCGGGTCAGTCGGCTGGGTAGGCGTCCCGCACGTGACCGACATCCCTCAGCAGCACATGTTCTGGCGCAACGTCGGCCTGCGTGGCGGCCCGGCCCCCGTACGGGCCTATCTGCCCGACCTGCTCCAACGCACCCTCGACGGCCGGATCAAGCCCGGGATGGTGTTCGACCTGACCCTCCCCCTCGAACAGGCTGCGGACGCATACGCCGCCATGGACCAACGCCGTTCCATCAAGTCCCTTCTCCAACCGTGAGCGGCAGCCACGTTACGAGGAGGCCGGCTGTGGAAGCTGTCCCCAGCCGGCGATGGCGATGGGTGACATGAACGAGAGGCCATGACGGCACAGAGCGATCGCGGTGTCGACGTCGTCGTCGTCGACCACCCCCGTGACGAGCATCGCTTGACGAAGCTGCTGGAAGGTCAGTCGCCACAGCTCACCGCCGGGCTCGCCACCGCGCCACATCGAGACTCGTCCGGCAGCGTTGACGTCGGCGAGGCCGGCCGCCTGCAGGAGGCCGGGTAGGCGTCGACCGAATGTCGGGTCGAAGCCGTTGCGCTCGGCGAGGACGACCGTGTGCGCGTGCAAGACACGAGTGAAGATCGCGGCGGCGTCAGCGTCCATGGCTGGATCGGCTACCGCGGATACGAAGTCCAGTTCCTCCAGGACGAGCCAGCCGCCGGGTCGCAGCGTCCGGACGAGGCGAGTCAGGACGTGGACGGGGTCGGGAAGCCAGGACAGCACCAGCCGGGAATGGACGAGGTCGAAGCTCGCGGCCGGTAAGGGGTCGGTCGTCACGTCGTGCTGAGCCACCGTCAGCCAGGGGTATGCGTCGCCGACGCTCTCCAAGGCCGTCGGGTTGAGGTCGGTGGCGAGGACCCGACCGTGCGGTCCGACCCGCTCCGCGAGCCAGCGGGCGACTGAGCCGGCGCCGGCGCCGACCTCCAGGCACGCCCACCCGAGCCCGACCCCGCGTTCGCCCAGCAGCTGGACGGTCCCCGGATCGAGGACGGCCTCGAGAGTCTCGAGCCGCTCTGCCTGGCCTTGGGCCGCGTTCGGAAACGCATACCGGCCCCGTTCGTTCATGTCGGTGTGCTCCCTCCCACGACACGGTGTCGGCACGTGGCACCCTTGGGCGAGACTCCAGGGTCATTGCAGCAGGGTGGCCGACGCACCGCCATAGGGTCCTCCCAATGACGCGGAAAGAGGCACACGTACGGGAGGGCCCGAGCACGAACAATCAGTGACGATCACTGCGTCCTGGCCGCGGAGCAGTCTCCGTCTTTGCTTAGTCCCAGCCGAACTTGGCGTACTGGTCGACGTTCTCCTTTGTGACCAACTCTGAGTCGATCAACATGTAGCTAGGCACGGGAAGGCCCGCAAGGTCCGAGGGGTTTCGGCCTTGTGCGAGGAGCCGCGCGAGCGACACGGCGGTCGCCGAAATGGCGGGTGTGAAGGTGATGTCGGCCTCGATCCGCGCGTCACCGTCCTTGATGTGCTTGAGCATCGTGTTGCTGCAGGCGTTTCCGACGATGAAGAACTCCTTGCGGTTGGCCTGCGCGGCTGCCGCCTCAGACCCGATGTTCTGGTCGTCGTCATGGTTGAAGACTGCGTCGAGACGCGGCGCGGCGGCGAGCAGGTTAGCCATCGCTTGTTGTCCGGACTGCACCGTGAACTGGGCGTTGACCTGCCGGCTCACGTTGAGCCCGTTGATGGCAAGGGCGTCCTTGAAGCCCTGGGACCGCTCCTGCGTAAGAGTCAGCGTTTGGATGCCGGTGATCTCGCCGATGATGGCGTCGGTCTTACCCTTGAGCTTCTGGCCGATGTACTGGCCGGCATTCCACCCGACCTTGTAGTTGTCGCCCGCAAGGAAGAGCCGGTAGGCACTCTGGTCGTTGAACTTGCGGTCAAGGTTGATCACAGGGATCCCGGCGGCCATGGCCGCCTTGCCGACGCCGGTCAGCTGGTCGCCGTCCTGCGGGAAGATGATGAGAGCATCCGGCTTCTCCGCAATGGCAGTCTGCACGGCGGCGATCTGGGCGGGGGCGTCGGCTGCGGCCTCGAGGACCTTGAATTCGACATCGCTGTAGGTGGCCGCCTGCTTGTTGGCGAACGAGTTGATGGCAGCGAGGAAGCCGTGGTCGGCCACCGGGCCGGAGAAGGTCACGCGCACCTTCTTGCCAGGTGTCGAGTTCTCACCGGGGGCCGCCACGGGGCCGGCGTTGGTGGACGCAGCCGGTGGCTCGTTCGATGTGCAGCCGACGAGGACGGCCCCTGCGACGACCGCCCCACCGCCCATGAGCACTCGCCGCCGCGACGGGCCGAACACTTCGGTCTTGGACTCGTTCATTGGTTCTCCTGTTTCTTTGACCTGCGATGGATGAAAGGCGCGGTAGAGGGCCATCTAGGTCACGGGGGGCTGCCTCGCCGTATGGTTCCGACGCGGAACTGCTGGATGAGCACAGCGGCGACGATGATGACGCCCTGCGCGATCAGTTGGTACTCGATCGCCAGGTTGTTGACGATGAACAGGTTCGTGATCGATGTGAAGACAAGGACGCCCAGGACTGATCCGACGATCGTGCCGCGGCCGCCAGTTAGGACGGTTCCGCCGATGATCACGGCGGCTATCGCCTGGAGCTCGTAGAGGTTGCCGTGGTCGGAGGAGCCGGCATTCGCCTGAGCGGTGACTATCACGGCGGCGATCCCACAACACAACCCCGAGAGCGTATAGATCAGCACCTGGGTCCGGTTCACACTGATCCCGGCGAGCCGGGCAGCTTCCACATTCCCGCCGATCGCAGTGGTTCGCCGCCCAAAGGTGGTGCGGTTGAGCAGAACCCAGCCGATCGCCGCAACTGCAGCGAAAATGATGACCAGCCACGGAATCCCCAACAGCTTGTTCTGCGCGATCGCCGTAAGGCCCTCGACCTTGACGACCTGAGTGGACTTCCCGGAAATCTTCTGCGCCAGCCCGCGTGCGGCGACCATCATGGCCAGTGTTGCGATGAAGGGGGCTAGCCGCCCGTACGCGATGAGCACTCCGTTGATCATCCCGGTGATCGTCCCGACCAGCAGGGCGACAAAGAGCATGACGAATACGCCGTACTGCTGGGTGGCCACCGTGGTGCTCCAGACGCTCGCAAGGGCGAGCAAGGCGCCGACAGACAGGTCGATGCCCCCGCTGATGATGACGAACGTCATGCCGATCGCAACGACGCCGATGCTTGAAGCGAGGGTGAGCACAGTCAGCTCGTTGGACCACAACCGGTCAGCGTGCAGGAAGATGTCCGGCCGGCTCCAAGCTCCAATCCCGTAGAGCAGGATGAGGACGGCGACCAGGCCGAGGTTGCGGCGGACGGGCTCACTAGCGTCGTCCCGGAACCAGCGCCGGAACGATGCACCGGGACCAGGCTTGTCCGGCGGAGCGGCGCCCTTCTTCTCCGCAGCATTCTGCGCCAGTCCGGTCACAGCTGTTCCCCTTCCAGG
>DATLQE010000435.1:0-5944 GCA_035535335.1 Lapillicoccus sp.
CCACTGTGGTCGGTTGACGATGAGGCCTGACATCGAGCCGATGTTGATGATGACGCCGGAGCGCTGGTCGACGAAGTGGCGCCCGAAGGTGCGGGCGCACTGCCACACGGCGTCCAGGTTGACGTCCATGACGTGGCGCCAGTCCTCGTCAGTGACCTCGAGGGCGGGCGCGTGGACGCAGGCGCCGGCGTTGTTGACCAGAATGTCGACTCGGCCGAACCGCTCGAGCGTCGTGTCGAGGATGCGGGTCACGTCCTGAGGGACCGTGACGTCGGCTGCGGTGAAGGCGGCCGTCGCCCCGCGACCGGTGAGGGCCTGGGTGACGGCATGGCCGCGCTCGGTGTCGCGGCCGACCAGCATGATGTCAGCCCCGGCGTCGGCGAGTGCCTCGGCGAAGCCGGCGCCGAGACCGCGGGTTCCGCCCGTGACGACGGCCACTCGGCCGTCGAGGTTGAACCGGTCCATAACGCTCACGTCGTTCTCCGTTCATGCTCCGGGCCGCACGACGGCCTTGATGAGTCGGGTCGTCGCGGCGGTTACCTCGACGCTCTTGTCACTTATACCGATTGCGCTGGGCGGTTTCTCGGCGCCGCCGGCTGAAACGTGACCCAGCCTCCTGGCATACCCGCTGCGTGCTCCGTAGCGGCGATCCCGGCGACGTCACCGGTATGCGGTGCCGGGTCACGCCCCGACGCGGGTCATCTCCTCGTCGATGGCCCGAAGGGCGAACTTCACCACCTCGTCGGGGGAGAGGGAGGCCCCGCGGTCCCTCGCCGCGACCCACCGAGCAGTCCCGAGGTGATCTTCGAGGCTGTCGACGGCGGCCTGCATCAGGTCGGCGTCCGCGCCGAACGCAGGCGTGGCGGTGCGGCTCCATGCGATGGCGCCGACGAGAACGGCCGAGTTCTCCCAGCTCTCGGTCCTCAGGAGCAGCTGGACGAGGTTGCGAAGCGTCGTCCACTGGTGATGCCACACCCCCATCTGGCGCCAGCGGCCGATGATGGTGCGGAACAGCGGCAGCGCGAGGCTGGGCTCACCGGCTCGGCCGAGCAACGAGGCCAGTCCCACCAGGGCGATTCCCTCGACAAAGGTGCTACCGGCTGACGCCGCCAGCTGCACCGCCCGTTGGTAGGGCTCCACCGCTCGATCGGCGTCCAGGCCGGCGAGGGCCTCGGCCTGGTCGTACCACGCCAACGAGAGCATCGAGGGGTTGCCGAGGGGGAGGACGACCCGGTACTGCTCCTCGGCGTACTCCAGTCCGCGGGCCGGCTCCCCTGCATAGGTCCGAGACTGTGCGAGACCGAGCAGGGCCATGCCTGTCTCGTAGGCGTGGTCGTGACGCCGGGCCAGGCGCAGCATCTCGGCGTGAAGACGCAGTCCGTCGTCGAGCCGACCGGTGTAGAGCGAGACCATTCCAGCCGCTCGGAGGCCGAACATGCGCCGCGCGTCGTCCGGATCGGCGACGGCGTCGAGACCGCGGTCGGCCAGAGCGGTGGCCCGACGCATCTCCCCACGAACCGTCAACCCTTCGCCGACCGCGCCGCAGACCTCGGCGTAGAGCGGCTCGTCGACGGCATCCGGGAGATCGAGCGCCTGCTCACCCCACGAGACGACCTCGTCACGGAAGCGGAACAGCATGTAGTACCGCAGCCCTCGGACCAGCTGGAGCGCCAGATCCGCTCGACCCGCCTCGATCATCGTCCGATGGGCGGCGCGAAAGTTGTCCAACTCCTCGTCGACGATCCCAACCCAGCGGGCCTCCGCCGGCCCGCGCAAGCCACGATCGGCTCGTTCCGCGAACGCCGCGAAGTGGCGGGCGTGCGCCAACCGGACGGACCCGGCGTCCGGGTCCTCGAGGTGCTCGACCGCGTACTGTCGCAACGTCTCCAGCATCGTGTAGCGGACTCGATTGGCGGCCGGCCCGACGGTGACCATCGAGGCGTCCACCAGGGACGTCAACAGGTCGACGACGTCCTCTCGCGCAACGCCGCCACCGCAACAGACCTCCTCGACCGCGGCCAGGTCGAAGCCGCCGGCAAACACGGAGAGACGGTCGAAGAGACGCTGCTGAACGGTGGGCAGCAGCTCGTAGGACCAGTCGAGGACGGCTCGCAGGGTGGCGTGCCGACCGGCGTGGTCGGCCGTCGGTGACAGCAGGTCGAGGCGGGTACGCATACGGTCGAGGAGGTCGGTCGGGTTGAGGGACCGGAGTCGGGCCGCGGCCAGCTCGAGGGCAAGGGGGAGGCCGTCCAGCTGCCGGCAGATCTCGGCCACGCTGGCCAGAGTGTCCTCGTCGAGACGCAGCTCGGGGCGCACCGCGTGGGCGCGCTGCACGAACAGCGCGACCGCCGGGGCCGTCGGGTCCGGGCGTTCCCCCGAGGCGGGCACCGGCAGAGGTGCGACGGGACGGACGTGCTCTCCGGTCACCGCCAGCCGGGCCCGACTCGTCGCGAGCACGACCAGCCAGGGACAACCACGAAGCAGCGACTCCGCCAGGGGCTGGACGCCCTCCAGGAGATGCTCGCAGTTGTCCAGGACCAGCAGCATCCGCCGCTGCGCGAGGTAGTCGACCAGGGACTCGACAACGCTGGTCTCGGCCGACCGGCGAACCCCCAGCGAAGTGGCCACCGCCGCCGAAACCGCGGAGGGGTCGGTCACAGGGGCCAGCTCGCACCAGGCCAGGCCATCGGTGAAGGGCCCGGAGGACACCGCTGCCCTCATCGCGAGGCGCGTCTTGCCCACCCCGCCGACGCCGGTGAGGGTCACCAGCCGTGACTTGGCGAACTCGGCCACGACCTCCGCCAGATCCTGCTCCCGGCCCACGAAGCTGGTGAGCTCCGTTGGGACAGCCGAAGCGGACGCCGGTGGCGGTCGAACCGGCTTCGACCCGGACGGCCCGCCGACCTGGCTCTGGTCGGGCGGCAGTTCCCGGTCGAGGCTCGGGGACTGCCGCAGGACCTCGGTCTGCCGGTCCCGCAGCATCTGTGAGGGGGCGACTCCAAGTTCCCGGTCGAGCAGCTCCTGGTAGCTGCGGTACGTCTCGAGCGACTCCGCCTGACGGCCGCATCGGTAGAGCGCCAGCATCAGCTGAGCCCGAGGACGCTCTCGGAACGGATGGGCCCTCGTGTAGGCGTCCAGCCTCCCGACCAGCTCGTGCACGTCCCCGACGGTGAGGTCGACTTCGAAGCGCTGCTCCGTCACGGCCAGTCGCAGCTCCTCCAAGCGTGCCGCTTCCGTCGAGGCGAACGGCTCCTCGGCGAACTCCTGAAGCGCCGGGCCGCGCCACAGCCCGAGTGCCCGGTCCAACACCTCACCGGCGCGACGCGGATCCTCGGCCGCCAGGCCGGTAGCCGCAACGGCCAGGCTCTCGAACCGGCTGGCGTCGACGCATACCGGCTCCACGTCCAGGAGGTACCCGGGCGGGCGGGTCAGCAGCAGCGCGGCTCCCGTGCCGGCGGCGCCGGCCAGGGCCCGCCGGAGCCGCGCCACGTTGGTCCACAGACTCTGCCGTGCGTCCACCGGAGCCTGGCTCCCCCACAGGAGGTCCACCAACCGGTCGGCGGAGACCACGGTGCGTGCCTGGACCAGCAGCGCGGCGAGCAGGCGTCGCTGGAGTGGGCTGGCAATCCTGATCAGCTCGTCGCCGTCCGCCACCTCTAGCGCCCCGAGGAGCCGGAACTCCATCGACCCACGGTAGACCCGCGCAAGGTGCGTGACAGTTCGCGGTTAGGTCGGCGCCGCACGGTGGTCGAGGGCCCGCGGACCGTCCGCGCAGGCAGGGGAGGAAGGCAAGGATATGACCTCGACCGAGCAGGTACGACCGGCTGAGTCCATGATCACCACGGTTATCGGGGGATCCGGCAACCGGCTTCACGTGCGGGAGTGGGGCCGACGCGACGGTCCTCCGGTGCTGATGATCCATGGGTGGTCGGGCAACCATCTGTGCTGGAAGAACCAGGTGGAGAGTGGGCTCGCCGACGAGTTCCGCCTCGTCGCCCTGGACCTGCGCGGACACGGCATGTCCGACCAGCCGTTGGCCGCTGACCAGTACCAGCAGCCGCGGTTGTGGGCGTCGGACATCGCCGCCGTGATCGACCAGTGCCAGCTGGACCGTCCGACACTGGTGGCCTGGTCCTACGGCGGCTTCGTCACCTGCGACTACGTCCGTGCTTACGGACAGGACGCCATCTCGGCCGTCAACCTCGTCGGGGGCGCGGTGACGCTCAACGAGCACTTCGATCACATCGGGCCCGCCTTCCTCACCAACGCACCGGGTGGCGCCGACCCCGACCTCCCCACCAGAGTCGCCGCCCTGCGCCGCTTCTGGCGGGCCATGACGGAGCACCCCCTCACCGAGGAGGACCTGGAGACGGGACTCTGCGGGAGCGTCTCCGTGCAGCCCGCCGTCCTGGGCGCGCTGATCAGCCGGCAGATCGACTCGGACGACGTCCTCGGCCGCCTCCGCGTCCCGGTCCTGGTCAGTCACGGCCGCCAGGACCAGATCATCCTGGCCTCCATGGCCGCGCATGTCCTGCAGGTCTGCCCGACCGCCACGCCGTCTTGGTACGACGGAGTCGGACATATGCCGTTCGCCGAGGATCCGGAGCGCTTCAACCGCGAGCTGGGCGAGCTCGCGCGCGGGGCAGCCCGGTAGGGAGCAGGGACTCATGGGGATCTCTCGAGTTGTCACCCGGGTGTTCGCGGTGGTGGTTGCGCTGGGCGCCGGCGTCGCCGTGTCCAGCCCCGCGCAGGCGGGTTCCGGCGGGGGACTTTCCTTCCGAGAGGCCGCGCCGCCCCGGCTCGTCGCGTCCGGGCTGGGCGGGTCGACCGGCAGCACCGTCGGTCCCGACGGCGGGGTCTACGTCGTCGACGGCGCAGCCGGCGTGGTCAGGCGGGTCGACCCGCGCACCGGACGTACCTCGACATTCGCGTCCGGGCTCCCGAAGCAGGTCGGCTCGTTCGGCGGCGCGGTGGACGTGGCCTTCATGGGCCGTACCGCATACGTGCTCGTCACGCTGGTCAGCGCCGACGTCGGGGGCACCGACGTCGACGGGATCTACCGCGTCGACCGCGCGGGGGGCGCGGCGCCGGTCGCCGACATCGGCGCCTGGTCCATCGCGCACCCGCCGGCCACGCCGTTCTTCGTCCCGAGCGGCGTGCTGTACGCGATGGAGCCCTTCCGCGACGGCTTCCTGGTCACCGATGGTCACCACAACCGAGTGCTGCGCGTCAGCCTCGGAGGCGCAGTCTCAGAGGCCGTCTCCCTCGGAAACGTCGTGCCCACCGGCCTCGCGGTCCGTGGCTCGTCCTTCTACATTGCCGAGGCAGGCCCCGTGCCGCATCTCCCGCAGGACGGAAGGATCGTCGCGGTCACCCGCAGGTCGCAGGAGACGGTTGCTTCCGGAGCGCCGTTGCTCGTCGACGTCGAGATCGGGGCCGGGCACACGTTGTACGCGTTGGCCCAGGGGCACTTCACCCCCGGTCATGACGAAGGTTCCCCGGCCGATCCGGGGACCGGGAGCCTGCTCAGAGTCGGCCCGGACGGCACGATGTGCGTCGTCGTCTCCGGGCTGGACCGGCCGACGTCGCTGGAGATCATCGGACACGACGCCTTTGTCATGACCCTGACCGGTCAGCTGTGGCAGGTCGACCTGGGAAGGTGCCGATAACCTTGGCCCGCGTTCTCGCCCGGAGCGACCACGACGCCGGCGGCCCAACACGCGCGCACGACTCTCCGCTAGCCCCGCTCCTCCAGGCACAGACACCACTGCCGGGAACCACGCCCTTTCTGGGCGATAGGGGGCACACTCGCCGGCGGTGATCTTGGGCAGGCATACCCGTGGAGTGCAGCGAGTCAGGGCCGCCGTTGCCACGCCACTGAGGTGCCGAGGTGCAGCCGCGGCCGCCCGGGCGGTGGCATGGAGTGTGTAGGAAATCTGTAGGA
>DATLQE010000436.1:0-3030 GCA_035535335.1 Lapillicoccus sp.
GGCGCCGGCGTCTACCAGGTCAACACCGCGCTCGTCGTCGTCGAGAACACCCACAATTTCGGCGGTGGCACGGTCCAGCCGATCGACGAGATCCGGTTGCTGCGCAAGGGTTGTGCCGAGAGGGGCGTGCGAATGCACCTCGACGGAGCCCGGCTGTGGAACGCCCACGTCGCCTCGGGTGTGGCGCTCGCCGACTACGGGCGGGAGTTCGACACGGTCTCGGTATGCCTCAGCAAGGGCCTCGGGGCGCCGGTGGGTTCGGTGCTGGTCGGGTCGGCCTCGGCGATGGCCGAGGCGCGGATCTGGCGGAAGCGCTACGGCGGCGGGATGCGCCAGGTCGGCATCCTCGCGGCGGCCGGTCGGTATGCGCTCGCGCACCACGTCGAGCGGCTCGCCGACGACCACGCCCGGGCTCGGCGGGCGGCGGCGGCGTTCGCCTCAGTTCTGCCGGGATGTCTGGACCCCGACCTGGTGGAGACGAACATCCTCGTGCTGGACGTCTCCGGTGCGGGCTGGACGGGAGCAGCGTTCGCGGCCGCGGCCTTGGCGGAAGGGGTGCGGCTCTACGCGGTCGGGCCCGGTGCCGTGCGGCTGGTCTGGCACCTCGACGTATCGGACGAGGCGACCGACGTGGCCATCTCAGTGGTGACGGGACTGCTGCGGTCGGGTCCGGCGTGACGGCTCGCGCCTCGCGTCGCGCCCGGGAGCGCGACGTCCACGACATCGCATCGTCCATGCCTCACGTCACGTCCTGGGAGGACGGCCGCAAGGTGGCCTACCAGGTGGGCGGGAAGTCGTTCGTGTTCTTCCGCAACCCGCGCCCCGACGCGGTCGACGCGGACACCGGCGAGCGGATGGACGACGTCATCGTGTTCTGGGTGCCCGACCTCGCCGACAAGGAGGCGCTGGTCCAGGACACCGACCTGCCGTTCTTCACCACGCCGCACTTCGAGGGTCACCCGTCGGTCCTGGTCCGGGCGTCGGAGCTGCACCGGGTCTCGGTCGCTGAGCTGCGCGAGGTGATCCAGGACGCCTGGCTGTCCCGGGCGTCGGCGCGACGGGTGCAGGCCTGGCTGGAAGGCTCGTCGTCGCGCTAGGTCACCCCACGAAGTTCTCCCCACGAAGTTCTCCGCTTCGCCACGATACTTCGCAGGGACCCCGCGCTTCGCTCGATACTTCGCGGGGACCTCGATCAGCCCGCCGACAGATCGCGGATCACCAAACCGGTCCGCAGCTTGGGCGTGAAGAACGTCGACTTCGGCGGCATCAGGAGCCGTTCGTCCGCGGTGCGGCGGATCTCCTCGACGGAGACGGGCCGGATGAGGATGGCGGCGGTGGCCCGGCCAGTGTGGACCGCGTCGACCACCTGGTCGAGTCCGTGCTGGTAGGTGACCTCGGCAGATGAATCCCCAAGCGTCTCCTCCAACCAGAGCCCGTCGAGCGCGCGCACGTCGTCGAACGCACCCGGCATAGGGGTGAGCCAGTCCCAGCCGTCCGGGCGGATCAGGACCAGTCGACCGTCTCGTTCCATGCTGGCGAGGACGTCGCGAGTGAGCTCACCGTCGGCTGGCTCGACGTCGAACCGCGCCGCCAAGGTGGCGGCCAGCTCGTCAGCCGGCGCTCGGGAGTAGAGGCGGTGGATCGCCTCTACGCTGAGCTGGTCGGCGACCAGCTCCCCGACGAACGCCAGCGTGAGCTCCGCGCCCGGGTCCTCGTCGTACTCGGCGCGCCGCTCGTCGCGGTACTGGCGCGAGACCGCATACCGGTGGTGCCCGTCGGCGATGAGCGCGGGCGTCGAGGAGACGGCTTTGCTGATCTCGGCGATGCGGTTGGGGTCGGTGACACGCTCGACCACGTGCTCGACGCCGTCGACGGTGACATTCCCAACGGGCTCTCCGGGTTCGTCGAGAAGGGCCGAGAGGCCGGCGTATGCGGACAGGCACCAGACGGGGGAGAGGTTCGCGTGAGTGGCGCGGGTGAGTTCCAACCGGTCGGTGGAGGCTTTGGGCGTGGTGCGCTCGTGGGCGAGGACCTCGCCGGAGCCCTCGTCGACCACCTCCAGTGCGCCGAGGACGCCGCTCAGCTCCCGCTGCCGGCCGGCCGCGTCGGTGAATTTGCGCCGGTAGATCGTGAAGCTGGGTTCGTTGTCCACGACCAGGGCGCCGCCGCCCAGCCAGTCCTGCAACGTGATCGCCGCCTGGCTGTAGCGCGTGTCACCACCGCGCGGGACGTCGACATGGACGATGTTGTGCCGGTCGCGGGCGGCCAGCTCGTCGACGTCCGCGTCGGAGAGGACGTCGTACGGCGGCGCGGTGACGGCCGCGAGGTCGTGGCCGGGGGCATACCGGACCGCGCGGAAGGGCTCGAAGGCGGGCACGGGTCCCTAGCCTGCCAGGTGCCTCAGGGTGAGCCGACGCGGGTGGGCCGACGCATACCTCTAGATATCAGCGGACCAACAGGTTTCGCCGCTCATGGAGGTGGGCACGCCCTGCCTGAATGACACGGCGGTCGCCAGGCTGGGCGTGCCGCAGAAATCCAAGAAGGAGCGAGCATGACCACGCAGGTGACCAAGTCCGTCATCGTCAACGTGCCGGTCAGCCGGGCGTACAACCAATGGACGCAGTTCGAGGACTTTCCGCAGTTCATGGGCGGCGTGCAAAAGGTCACGCAGCTCAGCAACGACCGGCTCGAGTGGGTGGCGCAGATCTTCGGCGTCAAGCGCCAGTGGGAGGCCAAGGTCCTCGAGCAGCAGCCCGACGAGAAGGTGGCGTGGGCGGCGACGTCGGGCGCGACGAACGCCGGCGCCGTGTCCTTCGAAGACCTCGGTGGAGACCAGTGCCGGGTGACCCTGTTCCTTGAGTACGAGCCCGAGGGTCTCGTCGAAAAGGCCGGTGATGCGCTGAACATCGTTGAGCGTCAAGCGGAGTCGGACCTTGAAAAGTTCAAGAGCTTCATTGAGTCAGAGGGCTACGCCAGCGGCGCCTGGCGCGGCACGGTCGAGGCCGAGGGCCACGTCGGGACTCCGGGCGT
>DATLQE010000437.1:0-14252 GCA_035535335.1 Lapillicoccus sp.
CTTCCTCGAGCGGTTCCGAGCGGAGGCCCGCAACTGCGCTGCCCTGCAGCATCCCAACATCGTGACCGTCTACGACTTCGGGGAGGGCAATGAGTCGGCCTACTTGGTCATGGAGCTGATCGACGGCCAGCCCCTGTCGACCATCCTCCACGAGGGCGGACCGCTGGAGGCCGCCGAGGCCCGTGACCTCCTCTACCAGGCCGCCATGGCGCTGCAGGCCGCCCACGACGGCGGCGTGATCCACCGCGACGTCAAGCCGGCCAACATCGTCGTCGACGGTGACGGGTACGCTCGGCTGACCGACTTCGGCATCTCCAAGGCTGACGACGGCTCCGAGCTCACCCAGACCGGCGAGGTGCTCGGCACGGCCCACTACCTGTCCCCCGAGCAGCTCCAGGGACAACCGGCGGGCCCGGCCAGCGACATCTACTCGCTCGCCGTCGTGGGATACGAGGTGCTCACCGGCGTTCGCCCGTTCCAGGGCGAGTCCGTGGTCACGACCGCGCTGGCGCACGTCGGACAGCCGGCCCCCCAGCTGCCGGACAGCGTCCCGGAACCGTTGCGGACGACCGTAATGGCCGGGCTGGCCAAGCTGCCCGAGCATCGGCCGGTAAGCGCCGCCGCATTCGCCGAGGCGCTGATGCTGCCCATCGGCACGGTCCCCGAACACCTCATTCCCGGGGCCGAGTCGGCCGTCAGCCCCGTCGTCACTGTCCCTGGGCTCGCCGGACTCACGGCAGCACCCTGAGGCTGAGCTGGCGAGGCGCCGGGGCGGATCACGACGGCTTCACCCCGATCGAGGCGAGATCGTGCACGTGTTTTCTGAGGAAGCTCGTAGCCCACGTGCATCGCGCGTTGCGCGGCGCGGCTCACGCACGGGACTTCCACGGTGCGGATCCACCGGCGGCGGTGAGAGCGTTGACGGCGCTGACGTCCGACATGGGAGTCAGTTTCTACGCTTCAGTCCGCGCGTTGGTTGGAGCGGGACCACACTGCCTTTTCCCGAGCAGCGAATGTCGCGAAGCTGGTGGCTGGGCGGCCGAGCACTTCCTCGACCTGATCGGTCAGATCAGCGGCCAATCCCAGTCGGGCCGTCGTATAGATCGCGCTGGTGACGGCCACCATCCCCCACGGCATCCCGAGCTGCGAACGGGCATGCCGCATGTAGCGCAGGACGTCATCTCGGTGCCTACCTCGCTGACTCTGCTTGACCGGCCGGACTCGCTTGCCGCGTGCTGCGCCCCGGTCGTGCGCGAGGTTATGACTCCGGTCCAGGCCGCGACGCTCGCCACCGCGCTGAAGGCCCTCGCCGACCCGACTCGGCTGCGGCTCATTTCGCTGGTGGCCTCCCGCGACGATGGCGAAGCCTGCGTCTGCGACCTCACCGACCCTGTCGGACTGTCCCAACCGACCGTGTCCCACCACCTCAAGATCCTGGTCGAAGCCGGGGTCCTCACCCGTCGGCAACGCGGCAGATGGGCCTACTACCGCCTCGTACCCGGCACCCTGGACGACATCGCCATGCTCCTGAAGCCATCATCTGCCGAGTCGTGACTCGACTGACCGGCCGACTCACATCGTCAGCTGGCGACGATGATGGCTGAAGTGCAACCTGCCGTACCGGTAGACATCCTCAACCTTCATCACGGGCCTGAAGTAGGGGTCCCAGTCCGTCGGGAAGCACATTGTCAACGCCAGGCTTTGCGCCGTCTCGCGGTCAAGGCGACGCTCCAGCGCGGCGACAGTCTGATGCATCAACCGAAGCACAACCGATGTCGGAAGGACCTGTCCGCCGACGACGGATCCCGCGTAGTTGACCACGTGGAACGGGCCGCGACCGGCGTTCAAGGTCGCAGCGAACCGCCGACTCCACCCCAGACGTCCCAGTGTGTGCACGAGCGGCATCAAGCTCCGCACGACGCAGTACCCGAACACCATGTGAAACAGCAGCTGCCGATTCGTCCACCGGGTGCCGACCGACGGGCGACGCAAATCGTCGGGGCTAGCGGAGTCCAGAAGGGATCCCAGTTCGGCAACCGCCTGCGTCATCTCGCGGTCTATCGCCGCGCGCAGCGAGGACAGCTCCTCACCCCGCAGGTCACCACCGCTACCCACGGCCCAAGATCCTCCCACCGGCTTGAATCCGTGCAGGCGCTCAGACGTTGGCTCCTGGGGCGAACGCACAACCTACGGATTAAAAGTCGCTCTTCCCCTGTCGTGCCGGTCGTGTCGTCCTGTTCGGTAAAACTCCTGGTAGGAGCGGAAGCGGCTCGTGCACGGTCAGCTTGCTGGTGTCGTGTCGCCAGCCTCTCTAGCCTTGCCGGGATCAACGGTGTCCGTTGTGGCGTCCGCTGGCTCCTTGGCGAAGAGTCTGTCTTCGTCGAGAGCCGATGTCTGGACCACGAGAACATCACAGACGGCGTTCTTCACGACCTCACGCGGGACCGATCCTAGGAGTTGCCCCTCACTCGCGCCGAGTCCGCGGTTGCCGACGACGATGAGGTTTGCCGGGTTCGCGCCGACGGTGTCCAAGAGGGCCTGCGCCGGGTCCCCGGCAACGAGCCGTTGGTCGATGGCCCTGGCTCGCTCTCGGGTCAGTTCGGTGACGGACTGGTCGAGGGCTCTGCGAGCAGCCTCGGCACCGTAAAGTTCGCGGTGCGATCCCTCAACATGGCCGGCGGCGGTGTTGGGATCGGCGTCGCGGTATGCGGTGACGACGACCAGCCTTGCCTGCGCGGCCTGCGCCACTTCAGCGGCCCGGTCGACGGTGTAGAGGCTTGGCGCGGTGCCGTCCGAGCCGACGACGACGCGCTCGTAGACCGTAATGCTGCGTTTGCTGCCGAGCGGCATGATGGGCGATTCGTCAGCTTCGTCGGGCGGGTTCACCCACAACATCGCCACGCCGCCAAGAGCCATGAGGACCCCGGCCACGGCGATCGCGTTGCTGCCCTTGTTGTCCAGGAGGTGGTTGAAGATCCAGCCGAACGTGACCGTCTCGATCAGCATCGGCACGACGATCATCATGTTGAGAATGCCCATGTAGACGCCGGTGCGCTTGGCGGGAACCATGCTCGCGACCATCAGGTACGGCACACCGACCGCGCTAGCCCAGAAGATGCCGACGCCGATCATCGGAATCAGGGCGAGGTACTGGTTGTCGATGCGGGCGAGCCAGAACAGCGCCACGGCGGCCAGGCCGAGGGCAGCCGCATGCACGCGCTTGGCGCCGATCCGCTGTGCGATGCCCACGAGGAACAGCGCCGACACCATGGTGACGAAGTTGTAGGCGCCGTTCATCAGACCGCTCCAGGCGATCGCGTCGTCCCAAGCCGGGCCACCCGCCTCAGGCGTGGCGTTGAATATCGTTTCGCCGATGCTGACGGCCAGGAACTGCCAGTAGATGAACATCGCATACCACTGGAAGGCGAACACCAGACCGATCTTGTGCATGGCGACGGGCATGGCCCTGACGGCGTCGCTGATCTCACGGACCGCGTTTCCGACGCCTTTGGGCGCGGTGCGGATCTCTTCCAGCTCCTCATCCGACGGGGTCAGCTCTTTGGTGCGAGCCATCGCCGTAAGAACCGTGACGAGGATGCAGATGGTGCCGATCCAGAAGACGGTGTACATCCAGTAAGGCACACCGTTGCTCGCGGTCTGGTCCAGCGCCGAGACCTTCTGCAGCAGGAAGAGCGACACATTGGCGAGCACCGCACCCGCCCCGGTGAACATGCTCTGGGTCAGGAACCCGCGCGCCAGCTGGGATTTCGGCAACCGGTCGGAGATGAACGCCCGGTACGGCTCCATCGACGTGTTGTTGCCGGCGTCCAACAGCCAGAAGCACAGCACGCCCGCCCACAAAACACCGACGAACGGGAACGCGAACAGAATCACCGCACACAAAATCGCGCCGACCGTGATGAACGGGCGGCGGCGTCCCCATCGTGGGCTCCAGGTCCGGTCGCTGATCGCCCCGATCATCGGCTGGATGACCAGTCCGGTAACCGGTCCAGCCAGGTTGAGAATGGGCAGCTGATCGGGCTCGGCCCCAATGAGCAGGAAAAGCGGGTTTACCGCTGACTGGGTCAGGCCGAAACTGAACTGCACCCCGAAGAACCCGAGGTTCATCATGAGCAGAGCTCGGCCCGTCATCAGCGGCCTACGCTCGTCCGGCCCGGCACCCGTAGAGATGGACTCTGATGTCGTAGTGCTCATGGCGACCCCTTCGTCACACGAGTCGGGCCAAACCCTGCAATTCGGACGCTAGACCTGCCGGGGGCGTGCCGCAACAGCGCTGGACAGACGAGGGTCATCGACCGTGCCTCAGAGGCCAGTCATCATCATGGCCCTTGCCGAGGACGAGTCACGGACGAGCCACCCAGAGCGGGCGGTCTCCGTCCCGCGGCGTTCACGGCCAGCGTCGCCGCTCGACGGACCGCACTCCATGCATTAGCGTGCTGAGCGGCGGAACGAGCCGAGGTCACCGCGATCACCGCCCTCTCGTGAGACCGAACCGTCCATGGGCGGTACGGCGACCGTCCCAAACCCCGGCCAGATGCGTCCCACCAGCCCGGAGCCTCGATAGCGAGAACCCGAGAGGAGACCATCGTGAGCACCTGGAAGACGGTCGTGGTTGGCATAGACGGGTCACCCGGCAGCCGAAAAGCCCTGACATGGGCGGCCACCGAGGCCGCCGAGCACGGGGCCGAGCTGGTTGTGCTGAACGTCTGGGAGCACACGCTGCCCCCACCCACCGGCAGTGTCTCCGTCTCGGAACATTACGTTCCCGAGTCCAGCCAGCACACCGCCGAGCAGCTCGTCGCCGAAATCAAAGACGTCCTGGGTGACAACCCACCGGTGGTCGTCCAACCGAGCGTCAAACAGGGCAATCCTGCCAAGGTGCTCATCGAGCAGGCAACGGACGCCGACTTGCTGGTGGTCGGCACCCGCGGCCACGGCGGTTTCCGCGGCCTCGTTCTCGGCTCGGTCAGCCAACACGTCGCCGGTTACGCGAAATGCTCGGTGACCATCGTCCGCTGACCCAACAAATCCGGATCGTCGGCCGTCACGGCGCTGGAGTCGAGGGGGACTGGCGTCTCTACGCGGTCGAGGCTTCATAGCGCGCGTGCGCTCGCGAGGAGCGGCGGCGTCTCGGCGGGCAGGAGGCTGCCGTGGCGGGCCGTCTACGGTGGGGAGGATCGATGGCCAAGGGTTAGCCTGGGAGCACCTCGGGGTTGAAGGTCCAGCGATGCAAGGGGGCAGGTCGAATGGACGGTCGCTCGATGCTGAGGTTCTCGCGGCGCGTCACGTTCGCGCTGGCGGCGCTGGCGATCGCCATTCCGGCGATCGCCGGCCGGGCCGACGCGGACATCTACTGGAGCACCAACAACGCCCCAGGCCAGGCGACGGTGAGCAAGGCGGACGTCACCAGCACTGCCAATCCCATCCCCGTCACCCCGCTATTCGGCGGCCTGGTCGGCGCCTCAGCCATGGCGGTGGACGCCACCTACGTCTACTGGGCATCACCGAACGCCATCTGGCGGGCGCCCCTGACCGGCGGCAGTGTTCCGCAAGAACCTTTCATCACGGGTGTCTTCAACGCCAACGCGCTGGCGGTGGACCGCGTGAACCAGTACGTCTACTGGGCGGACACCAACTCCGGCTACATCGGGCGGGCCCCCCTGGTCCAGAACGCGGTCGCGCAACCCCGGTACTTCAGCACGCTCGGCGTCGCCAGCGGACTGGCGATCGACTACGCGCACGGCTACCTCTACTGGACCCAGCCGAGCAACCGGTTGATCGGCCGGATTCCGCTCGCCGGCGGCACCCCCAACCTCACGTATCTGACTGGCCTCCTCGGGGCACAGGGCATCACGGTGGACAGCACCTATCTCTATTGGGCTAACGGCCCCTTGACGATCGGGCGGGCTCCCCTCGACGGCAGCAGCGCTCCGGACCCGGACTTCGTCAGCGGCGCCCAAGTCGCTCACAGGAGCAGTGCCCCCACCTACGCACCAACCGGCCTGGCGGTCGACAACAGCTACATCTACTGGGCCAACCACATGGCGTTCACCATCGGGCGGGCCCCGATAACGGGCGGCAGCGCCAACATCAACAACAAGTTCATCTACACCCTTGTCGACCCCACCGCGATCGCCCTCGACGTCCCGAAGCTCACCTCTCCTGGGCCGCTGCCGCCGGCTCCGCCGGTGCAGATCGCCCCGCTGGAGCTCGGCGTCCAGTCCCTCGCGTTGCCGCACGGGCTCGAGCGGGCCCTGCTGGCCAAGCTCGACGCCGGCCAAGAGGCTCTTGACGCAGGCGACCTGGACGGGGCCTGCGCACGTCTCCAGGCGTACATCAACCAGGTGGACGCTCAAAGCGGCAAGAAGATCTACTCCGCCTCGGCCGACGGGCTCATCGCGCACGCGACTGCGGTGGCCAATTCACTGCGCTGCGACCTGGAGTAGCGGCCCCGGAAGCCACCGATCGGAGCTTCTCGACCACACGAGGCGCTCGGGAGCACCTTGCGCTTAGTCGCCCTGCAGGAGGAAGTGCGCGGTCCCGGCTGTGGCGAGCAGCCCCGCCGACGTCGTAAGGAACACCCCGCCCACCCCCGTGACAGAGGCGACGGCGGCGACGACCGCGGGGATGGCGGACTGACCCAGCCGGTTGGCCGTGAGCCTCAGACCGAGCCAGGTCGCCGTGGCTCCCCGCGGGGCGGTCAAGGTGACGACCGACATGGACAGCGGCTGGCCGATTCCTAGGGCGAAGCCGCCGACGACCAAGGCCGCGCCGAGGATCAGTATGGGTACGGGCAGGGCGAGGACCGCGACGGCTCCCGCGGCGACCAGTGCCGAGAGGACGACCAGCCGGTTACGGCCGAGGCGCGCGGTCATCCGGGCCAGACCGAGCCGCGAGGCCATCGTCGCGGCGGCGCGCAGGGCCAGGAGGATGCCGACCAAGGACGATGGCAATTGGCGTTCGACGCCGAGGGCGGGCAGGTAGACCTGGATGAGGTCCACTGCCGCCAGGACGAGCATGCTGACGAGCAGGGCGCCGGTCATTCGGCGTCGGTCAGGGGAGCTGAGCCGGAACGAGCCTCGCCACGACAGGATGGGCTCGGCCGGATCGCGTCGATGGGGGGCACTGATCAACGGCACCGTAAACAGGGTCATGAGCACGACGGCGCCGAGGTAGCAGCGCACCAGAGCGGTGCTGTCGGGAAGAACCGCCGAACCGCCCACGACGGCCAGGACGAGGGGCCCGGCGGCCTGTCCCAGCGACCCGGCGAAGGTGTAGGTGCCGAAGGCCGAGTCGAGGGCGCTGGACCCACTGCGCGCCACGAGGGTCTGCTCGCCGAGCACGCTCATCAGGTGGCCCATCCCGATGACCGCGTTCCAGAGCAGCAGCACCGTCAGCGAGCTGGTCCACCACAACAGCCCCATCCCACCAAGGACCATCAGGAGCGCACCCGGCAGCAGGTTCAGGAACGGGTGCCTGGCGTCGTTCCATCGGCCGACTGGTACCGCCAGAAGAAGAGGGATGACCGCGAAGCTCGCGGCGACGAGCCCGACGAGGCCGGGGCTGACGCCAAGCTCCAACGCCTGGTAGGCCGAGGACGGCCGGATGATGTATGCGCCGAGCTGCAGGGTCAGGGCGTGCGCCAGGACCCATCGCCGGGTCGAGCTCAACGAGGCGTGACCTCCGCGTCGTCCGTCGTGTCGCCCGTGCCGTCCTTCGCGCGGGTGCTCGTGTCGGCACCCACGTCCTCGCTCGCGTTCTCGGGGCTGGGGTCGCCCGACGCGTCGTCATCCCGGGCCGCCTCGTGAAGGATCTCGGCCCGACTCGGTCGGTGACGCATGACGCGCCCGCCGATGAGAACCGCGAGCAGGGTCAGGTAGACGACGATCGTGAACGGCGTCGATACCAAGGTCCGCAGGTCGCCGCCGGCGATGTCGAGGGCCCGGCGCAGTTGCACCTCGGCCAGCGGGCCGAGGATGGCGCCGACGATCATCGGGGAGATGGGGAAGCCGAAGCGGCGCATCAGGTAGCCGACCCCGCCGAGGACGAGCAGCAGGACGACGTCGAAGGGCGAGCCGTTGACGGCATACCCACCGAGCATGGCGAAGGTGAGGATGCCGGCGAAGAGGTAGGGCTTCGGTATCTCGAGGATGCGGACCCAGAGTCCTACCAGGGGCAGGTTGAGGGCCAGGAGGATCACGTTGGCGAGCAGGAGACTGGCGATGAGTCCCCAGACCAGCGCCGGCTGGGTTTCCAACAGCTGCGGACCGGCCTGAATGCCGTACTGCTGGAAGGCGACGAGGATGACCGCCGCGGTCGCCGAGGTAGGAATCCCCAGCGTCAGCAGGGGGACCAGCGTGCCGGCGGCGTTGGCGTTGTTGGCCGCCTCCGGACCGGCCACTCCCTCAATGGCGCCGTGTCCGAACTCCTGCGGGTTCTTGGAGAGCCGGCGCTCCGTCGAGTAGGAGAGGAAGGTCGGGATCTCGGAGCCACCCGCCGGGATGACGCCGAGCGGGAACCCGATCCCGGTCCCGCGTAGCCACGGCTTCCAGGACCGCCCCCAGTCCGACCGGGTCATCCAGTGTCGCCCCTTGCGCAGGGTCAGCATGTCGAAAACCGTCGTCGACTGGTGCGCCGCGACGTAGAACACCTCACCGACGGCGAAGAGGGCCACGATGAGGATGACGGTGTCGACGCCGTCGAGGAGGCTGACCTGCCCGAAGGTCAACCGCTGCTGCCCGCTCTGGAAGTCGATGCCGATGAGGCCGATGACGAGGCCCAGGACCATCGAGATCATCCCGCGGAGGGGGGACGAGCCGACCAGGGCGCTCACCGTCAGGAACGCGACGACCATGAGGGCGAAGTAGTCCTGGGCGCCCAGCTGGACGGCGATGCCGACCATCCAGGGTGCGAAGAACGCCAGCAGCAGGGTGGCGATCGTCCCGGCGACGAAGGACCCGATGGCCGCGGTCGCCAGGGCCGCGGCGCCGCGCCCGGCCCGCGCCATCTTGTTGCCGTCGATGGCCGTGATGACCGAACCGGACTCACCCGGCGTCTTCAACAGGATCGACGTGGTGGAACCGCCGTACATGGCTCCGTAGTAGATGCCGGCGAACATGATGAACGCCGACGCCGGCTCCAGGCCGTAGGTCAGGGGGAGCAGAAGGGCGATGGTCAAGGCCGGACCAATGCCGGGCAGCACACCGATGAGCGTGCCGACGACGGTCCCCACCAAAGCGAACAGCAGGTTTGTCAGGGTGAACGCGACGGCCAGGCCGGAGATCAGGCCCTCGAAGCCCGACATCAGAACAGTCCCTCGAACACGCCGGCGGGCAGCGAGATGTCGAGAAGCCGGGTGAAGGAGAAGTACACGACCGCGGACAGCACGACCGCAATGAGCGCCGACTTCAGGTAGCTCCGCGAGCCCATGGCCCAGGCGGTCAGCCAGAAGCAGACTGCACTGACGATGAGGTAGCCGACCGGCTCGACCGCGACGATGAAGATGAGGACGGCCGCGACGCATACTCCCAGCGGCACCCATTGGGTGTGGCGGACGTCGACGTCGCCCTCCGCCGTCTCCGGCTCGCCGACCGAGCCCCGCGCGATCTGCACGCAGAGTGCCGCCGCCAGGACGATGAGTACGGCTCCGACGACGGTCGGGACGAAGCCCGCGCCCACGCCGGAAGCCGACGTCGACGTCGGCTGGCGCAACCCGTCGAGCAGCACTGCGACGCCCAGCCCGAGGAGGGCGACGGCGATGATCCACTCACCCAAGCGGCGGGGTCGCTCCGCCTCGACCCCGTCCTGACCGCCTGCGGTCACGTGTGTTTCGTGGCTCATCGCTTCCCCGTCCCGTCGCTCGACGCTACTTCTTAGCGAGCCCGAGTTCCGTGAGGACAGTGGTCACCCGGGTGTTCTCCTCCTTGAGCCATGTCGCGAACTCTTGACCGGCGAGGAAGTTGTCGTTCCAGCTGTTCGTGGTCAGCGCCGTCTTCCAGCTCGACGAGCCGTGCATGGCGGTCAGGGCGGCCACGTACTGCTGGGACAGCGCGCTGTCCACACCGGCGGGCGCCATGATCGAGCGCCAGTTCTGGAACTCGAGCTTGGGGTCGATGTCGGCGGCGGTCTGAGCGTAGGTGGCTCCCTCAACGGGCTTCGCCGACGAGACGAGCAGCCCCTTGAGATTCCCGTTCTTGACCTGCGCGGTGAATTCGGCGAGCCCGGCGATCCCGGCCTGGACCTTGCCACCGAGCAGCGCGGTGGTGGCCTCGCCACCACCACTGAAGGGGACGTAGTTGACGTCCGACGGCTTGACGCCGTAGTGCTGCGCCAGCAGGCCGATGAAGATCTGGTCGGCGCTACCGGCGGAACCGCCGGCGATGGCGACTGACTTCGGGTCCTTCTTGATGGCGGCGAAGAGGGCGTCGACGCTGGTGTACGGGGAGTCCTTCGGGGTGACGATGGCCTCGTACTCGCCGACGACGCGCGCCAAGGGCGTCAGGTCGTCCAGGGTCACCGACGTGCCGTTGGTGATGATGCCGGACATCATCGCGAGTCCGGACGCGATGAGGAGGTCCTTCTTCCCCTTCTGCGGGGCGACCTGGGCCAGTGCCACAGTGCCAGACGCACCGGGCACGTTGCGGACCTCGATCGACTTGGCCAGGTTGTCCGCCTTGAGGGAGGCCTGCACGGCCCGCGACGTCTGGTCCCAGCCGCTGCCGGGAGCGGCGGGGGCGATGAGCTCGACCCGGTTGAGGGGCTCCACCGACGCGCTCGCGGCTGCCGTCGAGCCACCGCCGGCACCGGAGGAACCACCGCCGCCGGACCCACAGGCGGCCAGGGCCACCGCACCGGCGGCCACGAGGGCCAGACCGCGAGTAACGCTCCCAAAACTCTTCACAGCATGTCCTCCGTCTGAACCCCGTCGTCCAACAGTGCGCCGAATGTATGCACAGATCGGCCTCGCGGCAAGTGGAAGCGACCTTTTCGTGACCACGAGCGCCCTATGTATACACTCCCAGCGTGGCTTCAGGGAGGGCGAGCGACCGCGCATACCGGCAGCTGCACGACGAAATCCTGGACGGCACCCTGGTCCCCGGCCTGTGGCTGGGGGAGGTCGAGCAGGCATCCCGGCTCGGCGTCTCCCGCACCCCACTGCGCGAGGCACTCGCACGGCTTGCTGCCGACGGCCTCGTCGCCGCCTCTCGTGGGCGGGGTGTCGTGGTGGCCGAGATCTCCGGCGACGACGTCGACACGCTGTTCGAGATGCGTACCTGCCTCGAAGCCGAGGCGGCCCGCCTGGCCGCCTTGCACGTTGCGGACGGTCGGGCTCAGGCCGCCCCGTTCGACACCTACGTGAGCCGCTTCGCCCGTGCCCGGGACACCCTTGCCGGGCCGGGATCGGCCGCTGCCGTCACCGACTACTACGCCCTGATCCGTCAGTTCGACGAGGCGATCGACGGCGCCGCGGCGAACGCCTACCTCGTCGAGGCCATGGCCGTGATCCGCACCCACGTCGCCCGCGTGCGACGCCGAGCCGGTCACTCGCTCGAGCGGCTCATCGCGTCGGCGGAGGAGCACGGCCTTATCGCTGAGGCGATCCGCGACGGGGACGCCGAGCTGGCGAACCACGCGGTGCGCATTCACCTGCACCGCAGCCGCCGCCACTTCCGGGCCGGTGTCGACGATGACGCCGAAGCCGGCTGACGACCGAACCTGTCGAGGAGAACCAGCCGATGAAGACGCACGACGTCCGGGTCCACTCGAGCGCCAGCCAGCTGCCGCGGGAGCAGCAGCTGGCATGGGCGATCGCCGAGGTGGCCACCGACCCCGTCGACGTCAGCTCCGCGGTGACCGAGATGGTCGTCAATCGGTTCGTCGACAACGCGGCCGCCGCGGCCGCCTCGCTGAGCCGTACACCCGTCGCGGCCGCGCGAGCGCAGGCTCTGGCGCACCCACCGAGCACCGGTGGTCCGGGCGCGGCCGTCTTCGGCTTGCCGGCCAAGATCACCGTCAGCCCGGAGTGGGCCGCCTACGCCAACGGTGTAGCGGTGCGCGAGCTCGACTACCACGACACATACCTCGCCGCCGACTACTCCCATCCGGGCGACAACATCCCGCCCCTGCTCGCGGTCGCCCAGCATGTCGGCGCAAGCGGGCACGATCTGGTGCGTGGCATTGTCACCGGCTACGAGGTTCAGATCGACCTCGTGCGCTCGATCAGCCTGCATCAGCACAAGATCGACCACGTCGCGCACCTCGGGCCATCCGTGGCGGCCGGCCTCGGAACCCTTCTGGGCCTCGAGACCGACGTCGTCTACCAGGCCGTCGGGCAGGCGCTGCACACCACGACGAGCACCCGCCAGTCACGCAAAGGGCAGATCTCCTCCTGGAAGGCGTTCGCGCCGGCTCTCACGGGCAAGCTCGCCGTCGAGGCCGTCGACCGGGCCATGCGCGGCGAAGGGGCACCGGCCCCGATCTACGAAGGCGAGGACGGCGTCATCGCCTGGCTCCTGGGCGGGCCGGAGGCACGGTATGCGGTGCCGTTGCCGGAACCCGGGGAGCCCAAGACGGCCATCCTGCGCAGCTACACCAAGGAGCACTCGGCCGAGTACCAGGCGCAAGCCTGGATCGACCTGGCCCGGCGGCTGCGCGCCGACCGCCCCGAGGTCGCCGACCCCGAGCAGGTGGACAGCATCGTCATCCACACCTCGCATCACACCCACGTCGTCATCGGCTCTGGCTCCGGCGACCCGCAGAAGTTCGACCCGCAGGCCAGCCGGGAGACCCTCGACCACTCGCTGCCCTACATCTTCACCGTCGCGCTGCAGGACGGGTCATGGCACCACGTTGACTCGTACGCGAGGTCAAGGGCTACGCGCCGCGACACGGTGGCGCTTTGGCAGAAGGTGTCCACCCGCGAGGACCCAGAGTGGACAGGCCGATATCACGTCGAGGGCGACGGCCAGTCCTACGGAGGCCGCGTCGTCGTGACGTTGCGCAGTGGCGAGGAGATCGTCGACGAGATCGACGTCGCCGATGCGCACCCGCGCGGTGCCCGGCCATTCGGCCGTGAGCAATACCTGGAGAAATTCTGCACCCTCGCCGAGCCGGTGCTCGGTGCCGACGAATGCCGCTGCTTCCTCGACCTCGCGCTCCGTCTGCCGGAGCTCGAGCCGCCCGAGGTGCGCGCCCTCACCATCGTCGCAACCTCGCTGACCGGGTCCGACCGGCCCGGAATCTTCTGAGAACCGGAGGCTCGGGCACCATGCTGTATGCGATCAGGACCGCGCACGACAAGCGCCGGCTGCTGCGTGAGCAGCTCGCGACGGGCCGGCTGCTGCGGATGCCCGGGGCGTTCAACCCGTTGTCGGCCAAGCTGATCGAGCGGAAGGGCTTCGACGGCGTGTACGTGTCCGGGGCCGTCCTCAGCGCTGACCTCGGCCTGCCCGACATCGGTCTGACCACCCTCACCGAGGTGGCCGGCCGCAGCCGGCAGGTCGCCCGGGCGACCGAACTGCCGGTCATCGCGGACGCGGACACCGGGTTCGGCGAGCCGATCAACCTGGCTCGCACCGTGCAGGAGCTCGAGGACGCCGGAGTAGCCGGGCTGCACGTCGAGGACCAGGTCAACCCCAAGCGCTGCGGACACCTCGACGGCAAACAGGTCGTCGACGTCGATGACGCCGTACGCCGGGTGCGCGCGGCCTCGACCGCTCGGCGCGATCCGGACTTCCTCGTCATGGCGCGCACTGACGTGCGCGCCGTCGACGGGATCGACGCGGCG
This sequence comes from Lapillicoccus sp., assembly GCA_035535335.1. Classification (GTDB taxonomy): domain Bacteria; phylum Actinomycetota; class Actinomycetes; order Actinomycetales; family Dermatophilaceae; genus Lapillicoccus. The sequence goes on from DATLQE010000437.1 coordinate 13,808, forward strand.
GTGGACCGAGCGCGCCGGTTCGTCGACGCCGGCGCGGATGCGGTCTTCCCGGAGGCACTGACGAGTCTCGCCGAGTACGAGACGTTACGACGGGCGGTCGACGTGCCGTTGCTGGCCAACATGACCGAGTTCGGCAAGACCCCGCTCTTCACCGTGACGCAGCTCGCCGACGTCGGTGTGAACCTCGTCATCTGGCCAGTTTCGTTGCTGCGGATGGCGATGGGAGCCGCCGAACGGGCGCTGGACGGCCTCATGGCCGAGGGGACGCTCGAGTCGCAGCTGCCGCACATGCAGCACCGTGCCGACCTGTACGACCTCGTCGATTACGCCGGCTACACCGCCTTCGACTCGTCGGTCTTCGACTTCGAGGTGGCTCCGCACCGCTAAACGGCGGGGTGCCGCGTCTGGTGGACGATGTGACGCACCGCTCGCTGCCACGAGCAAG